>NZ_DATCVJ010000503.1:0-14195 GCF_036566945.1 Chitinophaga sp.
AACAAATGCTTAAACTCACCTTCATCGTTACTTGATGGGGCAAAAATAAAATAATATAACGTTAGATAGCATTCAAGCTGCGCCCTGGATAATACTAATATAGAGCTGAGATCATACACTGAAAGTATATCATCATTCTCCTTTTTGAACAACGGAACAGGTATTATTAGCTGCTTTATTGATGATGAGTGGAGGCATAACTTAATTAGTAAAGGCTCGGCTGTCTTCATCCAACTTTTGATAGTAACCTTATTTGAATGGAGAAGATCAACTAGCTTGCTTAAAGCAAAAATAACCTGAGTAAAATTGTTCCCTAATCCATCAAAATTAAGTTCCTTATTATTTTTAGTTATTGCGGCATCACATTCTTCAAATAGTTTGCGATCTAATTGGATGCCTGGATTATAGTTAAATGCCATCTTGTACGGTTTTAATATTGTTCGTTTCAAATATACCTATGGAAATGCGCAACCTACCTGCGTAGGTTAAAGTAGTGCAGCATATAAATTTATACTATACATAATTTTCAGTTTATTAGATCATTATTAATTATATAAGATTTTCCCGCCTCATATTCTTATAAGGTAGCAGACAGAAAACTAAATTGCTAATATCTTTAGTATTTTCGCGACAAATAAATGAAATGAAGGGGATAGAGCTGGAACAGGTAAATGAAGGAGCTTATTTTAGGTATCATGCGCTATTTTCTCGAACCCATTCTCATTGACAGGAACGAACTTTCTATGTTGAGCTTTACCAGCGTTCGGGATTCAAAATATGGGGAGTTCGAAAAATTCTCTGCAACTGGTGATCGTTTATTCATAAAAAAAAACGAAAAGGATACCTGGAATATTGGTATTGGCACCTACGAATCAAAGACCACCGTTAAGTATGTTCATCAATTACAACGGTTTTACTTTGGAATGTTTGAAGAACTTCTTCGTCGGAGAGGTGACGAACCGGCCCCGAACCAAAGGAACACTTATTATCTGTTGACAGGTAAAGAAGTAAGCGTACCCAGTGGCCTCAGCGACCTTCCGGGGAGGTACCAAGGTACCACTCAAGACTATAAAGAGCATATAGCTTACCAAGGGCAACTCTATTATGTTACCTGGGATTGTTGGCTACTTATTCGTAATATCGATTATGCTATCTGGCGTATATCTCCGGAATTCCCACTATTTGAATACAAGGGACGAAAATGGGGTCTTACTTTAGTAGGTGGAAAACAGATTAAGCAGGAAGATACGCTGGCTGCTGGAAGATGGCTTCAAAACCATTTTGCCGAAAACAACCTGGTAATACAGGGTCTACATGTAGTATAAAGTCACCGGTAAATAAATGATATAGCTTTGCGCATAAGGAAATTATATAGTCAAACTGAATGTCCTTATAATCAGATACTATGTTGGAAGACTGATTTGTAATATCAATACCATCTTCCTGCATAATATACGGTGATAGGATCTATTCCTTTGTTATCAATACCTGCGCTGTATACATTAGCTCCACCTCTTACAAAATATCTTAGATAGCCTTCCGCAATTTGACTTCGAATATTATTTCCACTACACACTGCTAAAATATTGGCCATAATTAAACAAATGAGTTAAAAATCTTCAAAGGGCTACAAGATAATATTAATTAGTCATTTTTTGTATATAACCATTCATTAAAATGACCACTATCCATTTGTTCCATCACCTAGTTCATCATCAAAAAGTTTTCTTGGCTCCATTTTATATAATTGCATTCCTGGTACATCATCGTACCGGTCATTTAACTTTTGACGTAAGCCGAATAAGCGCTTCTCTGCGGTATCAACTAATTGAGCATATGTAGAAACCCTTATTTTACCCATCTCAATACCATTATTATTTTGGACGGTTTGAATAGGTTGAAGCTCCCGTCTGACTGGCAAACACCATTTGTTACAGAAACGATTACATTGGGGTTCGTCTGTGAAAACACAGGAGAAATTGATATGGTAGTCAACATCAGAATTGTCAGGACAACAACCTGGTAAATGCAGCGCATACCAAGTAAAGCTATCTCCATAAGAAAGGGTTTAGTCTGAGAGAAATATTACATTCGAGGATATAAAGCCGAAGAAATGAGTGTTAAACAACGGGGCTTCGCAATCAGAATAAACGAATTTGTTTCGGGCGCTTTTTACGCTGCCGTTTTTCCTCGCTCTACTTTTTACAATACACATTCCAGTGAATTGAGCGTAGCGATCAACATGCACTTTGTAAATCTTTCCGTTGGTGTTGTCACCTTTTAGACAAAAAAGGATGGACCTAAACTGCTGGAGTAAAGGAAAACTTCTTTTAACCCATAACAGCCAGATATTCCTGGCCAGAGTAAACGAAGATTTTTTCATAAACAGCCTGTTTTACTGAATAGGAAAGGATGATGCCGTTCGGTAAAAGCGTGCATACCTATCCCATTCCGCTTCTACAGTTTGATCACAAATACGATAAAATTTGATATTGCTGTTTATGCCAGGAAGGTTATTTCAATTAGGATAACACCAATAGCCGGAATTTGTTTAAAATAGCCGCCGTGTTTATTGGTCCAATATTGTTAATCAAGATACTTCCTGGCTAAACACTGGACTCTTGAAATCATTCAACTCAGCAAATATATTTGTGATCCTTTCGGGGATACTTATGAAATAAGTTAGTGCAGAGAATCATGGAGCAACTATTGTTAAAATACAAAAAATGAAGTAGGTGAATATCTGTTCTGCTAACATTATTAGCTTTAGCAGTGCCATATCCGATGTAAAAGCGCCTTTAATAGATACGAACGCAGATCGTTTCGTTACCATTTGCGTTGTTTATCAAATGATTTATAGCGAAGCCGTCTCCGATTGAGACGGTTTTCAACACAAAACGACACACTTTTTTCGTATGCTGGGTGGCCATGAGTGGTTGTTGCCGTTCGACCTCCGTCATTGGATGCAGAATTACTGAACAATATGCCAATTCCTTTGTTATCTACCAAATACCCTTCGCATCAAATAGCATTCATTAGGTTTTAATATTGATCGCCATATTTATGTCTTCTGGCATTTACTGGCACCAAATTATATAATGCAAAAAGCACCCTCATGAAAATGCTATTTAGCGGCAGGCTATTTCTAATAACTTATAGCCTCCATCCTCACCCAGCGTAAGGTCTCATCAATTCCTATTAGTTAAGTACTACTCCTTTTCCCACTAAAGTGGAGCAATAGCCAAAAGTTCCGGCGCAATAAAAGTTGGCTATCAGGGACATTCTCACTATTGACAATAACAGGATGTTCGCCGTAATCAGAAAGGCAACTGGAAGATTAATGAGTGGTACATAGGCTAAACTGTCAAAATACTACCCTGGCTAAGCGTTGCCCAACAAACGACGTAAAGTCAATTAAATACATTACATGATGAAAAGAACATTCGGAAAAAAAATAAAACTCTACGGTAAAATCGCCGTTATAGGAGTTTGGTTAGCTGTAGGGGGGGTCATTCCGCCACCGGCTAAAGCGCAAACTGTTAACAAACCAAACATTCTGGTGATTTTTGGAGATGATATCGGGCAAACTAATATTAGCGCATACACGCACGGTTTAGTTGGATATGAAACTCCAAATATCGACCGTGTCGCTAAAGAAGGAATTATGTTTAACGATTATTATGCCGAAAACAGCTGTACGGCCGGGCGCTCTACGTTCATTACAGGGCAAAGCTGCTATCGTACCGGACTGTCTAAGGTGGGTATGCCTGGTGTAGATATAGGCTTGCAAGCCCGTGACATCACCATTGCACAGGCGCTCAAACCGCTCGGGTACGCCACCGGGCAATTTGGGAAGAACCACTTGGGTGACTTGAATAAATATCTGCCGACGGTACATGGTTTCGACGAGTTTTTTGGCAATTTGTATCACCTGAATGCAGAAGAAGAACCCGAAGATCCCACTTATCCGTACCAGGATAGTGCCTTTGCTAGATCGTATATGGTAAGGGGTGTATTAAAATGTAAAGCAACAAACGTAGATGACCCGACAATCGACCCGCGCTTTGGAAAAGTTGGCAAACAAAAAATTGAAGATTCGGGACCTCTGACTAAAAAGCGGATGGAAACGATAGATGATGAGACTTTTGCAGCAGCCATCGATTTTATCAAGCGGCAAAATGCGGCCGGAAAACCCTTCTTCTGCTGGATGAATGCAACGCGTATGCACGCCTTTACGCATGTTCGTGCGTCGATGATTGGACAGAGCGGTATGCCTGGCAATGAATATGCCGATGGCATGTTGGAGCATGACGCCGATGTAGGTTTGATATTGAAAGCACTGGATGATCTGGGTATCACGGAGAATACAATTGTTATCTATACTACTGATAACGGACCTAATATGTTTAGCTGGCCGGATGCCGCAATGTCTCCATTCAGAAGTGAAAAAGATGCTAACTGGGAAGGTGCTTTCCGGGTGCCTGCTTTTATCCGTTGGCCCGGCCACATCGCCGCCGGTAAAATATCTAATGAAATTATGTCAGGTTTGGATTGGTTCCCAACTATATTAGCCGCTGCTGGAGACACCACCATAAAAGAAAAATTGTTAACCGGATATCAATCACAAGGCACCAAGTTCAAAGTGCATTTGGATGGCTTTAACCAGTTGCCATACCTGACAGGAAAACAAAAAAAATCGCCAAGAACAGAGTTCTATTATTTTAATGATGACGCAGTTCTTGTGTCGATGAGAATGAACGATTGGAAAATCGTTTTCCAGGAACAAAGAACGCCAGGTGGTTTTGCGATTTGGGCCAATCCGTTCACCCCGCTCCGCGTTCCCAAATTGTTCCATCTACGAATGGATCCTTACGAGAGAGCCGATATTACTTCTTTTGTGTACGAAAAATGGTGGGCAACGAAAATGTTCATTGTGGCGGAAGGCATTCAAAGAGGAGCCGTATTTTTACAATCATTCGTCACTTATCCGCCAAGTCAAGATCCGGCGAGTTTCTCGATTGATGCTATAAGTGAAAGGGTAAAAGACCAAATTAAAATGCTTCGCGCACAACAAAACGCAATAAGGAAATAAATTTTTTGAAACTATCAGACATAACAGGCATTTTTGTTTGAATTAACTTTCTTTTCATTAACAGGGCTACAAACTGGTTTACAGATTCCGTAATAGGATGCTGGGAAAATAACCGGTGATCCACGCAAAAATCTTCTGTTTGGAACTATCTGGTATAAATTTTAACTTGCGTACCAATCTCACTTTGACCGCGAGCGCAATATAGTGAGTAGATTCAAAGCTCTTTATTCAAAACATTGAAATTCAATACAATGCTATATCAGGGCGTCGTCTTGTCGTCCCGACACACAGGCTAAAATCATTGTAACGCTTTGTTACGCGATATGCCGAAAAGCCCGCAGATATTGTATCTGCGGGCTTTTTCATTTTAACCACATCTCATCTTATTTCAAAGCATTTCAAGTTGTCAACTGTGTAATCCGGGATCACTCATAGCTGTTGTGCCAGGAAATAGCTCATTTGTTTTATCAGCATTAGATGGGGAAACGATAAATATTCCGGTAATTCCGTTTGAAAGATTATCGTTTCGTTTTATGTTAGAATACAGGTTTATACTGCCTTTTTCTCAGCCACGACCATAAACGTTCCTGCATCCTGGTCTTTGGTGGACTGGGTAGTCGTCTTATCGAACAAATAGATAAGCGGTTGAAAAATAATAGCCAGCATGCCGCGCAAGACCTCAGGGACTTTAAACACAAACCCATCCTGAAAAAGCTGCAAACCGCTAGCCGACCTGCCCACGATGCCACGAAAGTATTTTATCTCAAACCCTCTTTCGGTAATAATCTTCTTCAGCCCGAGGGAGGTCCAGCGCCAATAGTCGGTAGGATCGGGATGGAACATCCAGTAACCATGGGTACTGATGATGAGTTTTCCTCCGGGTTTGAGGATACGCATGGCTTCTTCCAGGTAGAGCACAGGATTTTCAACGTGTTCCAATACCTGGGTAGACAATACAAAGTCTACTGCATTATCTTTCATGGCGATCTTCCCTTCGCGGTCTATATGAATATCAGCCCGCGGATTCTCCATCAGATCGATACCGATGTACTGTTTTGTATAAGGCTGTACCAGCGGAGCATATGGCATATTACCACATCCGTAGTCTGCAATTACCACTTGGTCTGTCATCGGTTTTACAAACTGTTCCAATACGGATTCCATCTGTTTTCTCAGTTGGATAATGGCATATCTTCTACTGTTAAAAATACCGGGTTTTAGCTTTACGGTGCCGGCTTCCCTTGCTTCACTCATAGAATAATAGAATATATTGATAATTGAAATTCGACTTTTCTGCTTAGTATCCGGATTTATTGACACTACCAACAAACCCCGATATTGCTCTTGATGACTTTTATTTTCAAATCCGCCAATGTCGTTTTATATCATCTGTTAAAAAAGATTTCAACAGATGATATCAGCAACATATGTTTTTGGCAAGAGTATCTCCATTGTGCAATATCGGCATATAAAATCGTAAAAAACATATTTATATGTCCAGCTTCCTGCTGGCTGTCTTTTTTTCTACCTCAAAAAACATTTGTGGCAAGTAAATGGGCGAATCTGATGAACTTCTTAAAACAACGGCTGAAATATTGGGAACAGCGGAAGCTTTATCTGTTCTGCGATAGAAGCGATAGTAAGCTCTTTTCCCGGAGTGTTGCAATAATTTCTTCTCGGCAAATGCCTGGAAATTTCGCTATATTTTTGTTCCAAATATTTTCTTTGCTTTCTGCGTCATACGTATAACTAAGTTAACAAGATACCATAATATCCCTAAATAATAGCGAACGATTGCCCATGACATAGTGATTGTTTTGGGTACCATCTCTTCACCAGGTATGTTGATCAACTGTTGATAGATGTTATTAACGTCATTCACACTGACTTGCTATTGGAGGGACCGGCCAGGATACAGCACACAGTTTCAGTTATACAGTAAACTCCGGCCGATCATTAATCATTTGGTCATTACGTCTACTTCCGCATATCCGGCATTGCTGTTACCATACACATCGCGCAGGGCGCAAAATTTTACATACCGTGCTTTTATCGGTGAAAAAATCCTGGTTTGCCATACCGGATTGTTTTTTATGTTCGGAAATTCTCCTTCATCCACCTGTTTCCATTCAGCATTGTCATTGGAAACCCAAAATTGAAAATTTGTAATGGCACCAGTACTTCCCCACTGATCTGGCAAATATCTGAACCCGGAAAGTTGTTGCTCAGCACCCAAATCGATGATCAGGTCAATGGGGGTTTTATTGTCATTGCTTTGATGCCATGCAGTAGAGGGTTTGCCATCCAGGATGAGGTTTGCCTTTTCATCGTTTACGCCGGCAATTTTCCAGTGCTTCCGGGAGATGTCGAACTTTTCCCGGGACACCGGACTGCTTTTACCTGAGGTAGGCTCAAAGGCAATCGCATTTATTTCCACTTTCCCTTCTGATAGGAATGGGCCATTATATTTTTTTGATGTCGAAGTAGGTGGCCGGTTGTCCAGGGTATAGTATACGACTGACGCTGCATCTGCCGGTGTGATAGTTATTTCGCCGGATTGAGCTCTGATAATGGAAGGTGCAGCCAGGATCTGCGGCGCATTATAAATGCCTATATTGGAAATCACAGGGCTGCTTTTCGAACCGGTAATATTAAAGCGAACCTGTGTTGCCTTTACACCTGGGAAACGGAGAATACGCTTATACCCTATCGTTGTGGCTGTCAGCAGTTCTTTCCAGTGTCCATCAACAAATGCTTCCACGTTGAAAGCTTTCACTCGTTGGCCCAGTTTGATATATTCCTGCACCAGGAAACGGTTGAATGTAATTGGTTTCCCGAAATCTATTGTCAGGGAAGCCTTAGTAACACTATCGTCCGTTGCCCAATAAGTATTCTTATCATTATCAATTGCCATAGCCGGTTCAAACGTTGCAGCATTCCCGCGCACATTAGACGCTTTCGCTATTGTGTTAATGGCAAGATTTACGGCAAATGCTTCCTTTACCGCCCGGGCTAATCCAAGTGCTGCTTTTTCATCATTTGGATGAATCAGACCATTTGGCATAATCGGGAAATTAAGCAGCAGGGTGCCGTTGCGTCCTATGGAGTTATAATAGGTTTCCATTAGCTGAGGCACTGTTTTTACCTGGCCATCCTCGTACGGATGATAGAACCACTCCGGCCTTATAGAAGTATTTACTTCGGCAGGTACCCATGAATCTCCATTTTCTAAACCATGATGCAACATGTTCCATTCTACCTGACCTTTGGCATTTAATAAACTCCAGTTCGTTTCACCTACCCAACCTCCTTCGGTTCCCACCCAACGCAGGTCTCCTCTGTCACCACCATCATTCCATATTACGCAATCCGGCTGCAGCCTGCGGATCAGCTGATACGTATTCTGCCAGTCATAATACGTTGTGCGATCAATCGTGCGTGTTTCGTTAGCGCCGCCATAATATCCGGAGCCTCCATTGGCGCCGTCAAACCATACTTCGAAAATCGGTCCGTAATTAGTGAGTAGTTCTGTCAGTTGATTTCTGAAGTAGGTAATATATTCCGGCTTTCCATAGTCGGGGCTATTTCTATCCCAGGGCGATAAATAGATGCCCAGTTTTAAGCCATATTCTTTACAGGCATCCGCCATTTCCCGCACCACATCTCCCTGACCATTTTTCCACGGCGCATTTTTAACAGAATACTCCGTGTATTTGGAAGGCCAGAGGCAAAAGCCACAGTGATGCTTTACGGTAAGTATTATTCCTTTCATACCTGCTTCTTTGCAGATACGCGCCCACTGGCGACAATCCAGTTTTGTGGGATTAAACAGGTTAACATCTTCGTTACCAAATCCCCAGGACTGATCTGTGTAAGTATTTAAGGAGAAATGAACAAAGGCATAATATTTCATTTCCTGCCATCTCATCTGATTTTCCGTTGGCACCGGGCCAAAGGGCGCGGGGGCTTTTGTCTGGCCATAGTTAATATTGATTGAACACAGAAAAAAAGCGATTCCACCTAGCAAATATCTCATCATATTGTTAATATTCTTTTGAACTAATTTATCTTAACGACCTTAAATGTCTTCACCCATTTTGCCGCTTCTACCCGAACGATGTATGTACCAGTTTTCAGGGAAGCACCCATTGGCATTAAACCTGAAATTGAATTACGATTAGCTAATTCCATCTGCTTACCTGCGAGGTTGAATATAATGATACGTTCTACTTCATCAGGTTTATCAATTGTTATATTAAATGTTGAAGAAAATGGATTTGGATATACTGACACCTGGTTATTAACCGATGCCTGTATTTTCTGCGATGACAAGGTAAGGGTGTCCATTGATTTTCGTGCCAGTGCCACAGTTCCCATGCTCCATTGTTGATTATAACTGCTGCTTTCCGCCCATTGACCTACATCTGCACCATTGGTAGTTTGACCTAAACCATCGAGGTATAATCCGGTAGCGCGGTTCTTCAGCTTCACATAACCCCCGGAGGCGATCTGTTGCCATTGCTGATTATAACTGCTACCATTGCTCCATTGACCAGCCACAGCACCATTGGTCGTGCTGCCCATACCGTCAAGATACAGACCGGAAGCGCGGTTTTTCAACTTCACATAACTACCGGTTGTTTCCAGCGACCATTGCTGCGCATCGCTGCCACTGCTACTCCATTGCCCGGCATTGGCTCCATCGGCGTACCGGTACATGCCGTCTATCAACAATCCGGTGGCACGGTTGGCCAGCGTAACGTAAGTTACAGCAGCAGCTTTCACCAACAGCATCGCCGTTGTAGAAAGCGCCGGCACAGTGATAGTAAGTGAATTTGAATTTACTGCTACTGTATTTTGTTGAAGCGCATTTTGTGTGTGCGATACAAAAGTTTCCTGTGCCGGTAGTGATGACAACTGCAAGGTTTGATAATTTCCATTAGCGACAGTAAAATTACTCACGTTAATGGTAACAGTACGGGAATTAGTCCTGTCGCGATTTACCAGTATCACCGTTAAAGAATCGGCATTTTCATTGACAGAGGAGTAGGCAGATACTGTATTTTCCAGTGAAGAAGTACTTGAAACACTATATTTCTTTGCATTCCTGCTAAAGAGATGTAATGTTTCCCACATGCCGATGGACCAATTCCATGGCGAAAAGAATTCAACGCCATTATTTGCAAATGTACCCAGATGCGAAGCATATATGACAGATTCCAGGCTTGGATTGCTACTTGACATGGTGCCCCATTCGCTTATACCACAGGTTATGCCATGGTTGGCGCCAAAATGTTCAGTCAACCAGCCGTCGATACGCTTGAAAATATATTGCTTTGTCAGTGAGGCATCCCATCCGCCGGTGACTGTTCTGATACCGTTTGAACCCGGATAGTCATAAGTGGTATCATAGTAAATCCGGTGCCCCTGCAGTGCTGCAGCGTCATCATTATTATACCAGGGATAGTTGTGCAGATCTACTACATCTACCAGCTTGATACCGGTTGCCTTATACTCATCACCAAGACGTTTTATAAAATATTCCAGCCAGCAATAATACCTGCCATTTATGTAGATACTTTCATTTGACCATTTGTACCATTGCCATTCGGAGGTGGTAACAGGCCCGCAGAGTTTAATGCCGGGATATAACGCTTTCGCTTTCGCTTTCTTTGCCAGTGCAATATAGTTATCCATAAAAGCGGCGGCAGATATCTGTGTTGGCATCGCATAATCATGCGTACCGCTCCAGATATCTACTTCATTGTCCATATTCCAGTATAAGAACTGATTTGTGTTGAGCCCTAAACCGTTAACGCCAAACCAATGATTCAAAATTCCCACAGAAGAGTCGGCAGGCCATAGCTGCGTAAACAAATTAATATTGCCTTCCACCAGCGCCTGACCAGAAGGATTTTGCGTATTGGGTGTGCCACCGCCGGCTAAATTCTGACCCACTCCGGCCCAATACTGGGCCTGGTTGAAAGCCCAGTCATCGAAGTTATTATTGGTATTGGAGGCAACCCTGCCCATTAATTGAAAAGCAAACATACCCTGCATACCAGGATAATTGGCAGCTATGTTTTGTGCATATGCATCCCAATCAGTACCATAAACATTATTATACCAGTCCGGATGGACCGTAATTTTTTTACGCCAGTTATAACCTGTTGCGTTATTACCTCCGTTCATACGGGCGAAACGTAAACCTGCATCTTTATAAAATTGTACAGGTTTATCAAAACCTTCGTTCCGGCCATATATGTATGGGGAAATCAATCGTTTGTTTTGAGTTGGACTAACTGAAATAGTAACGTTCTGTGCCAAGCCTTTATAAAGCATAAAGTGGCATAACAAAAACAAAATGATTTTTTTACTCATTGGTTTTGTTTTACTGATTGTTTACAATTGAATTCTCTTCAGGGGTTTAAAATTTTCATTCGTTCCAAACCAATACCCCTGCTGGTTCCAGCAGCTTGTCTCCGATCAATATTCTGGCCGGAGCGGGTACTTTCATTTCATAATTATCAGAGGAATAATTCACCGCCACATAAAAACCATCTCTCCAATAAACAAATACGCCGGGAGGATAATTTTCAGTGGTAGCACCGGCATCGGTGTAAATCTGTTTCAGTATGTCCGCTTCCAGTTTAGCATCATCTGTATCCACACCGATGTAGGTAACAGTGCCTTTACCCACTTTATGTTTCACTACAGCTGCTTTTCCTTTATAAAATTGGTTGTCATACATCGCCAGTGTTTCCGTGTTTTTATCCGGCGCCAGTAAATCAGCCCAGTTGTTCCAGCTGTAATGGGTAGCGCCCATCAGGAGATCTCCTTTGGCGTTACCAGCAAGCATATCCGTTGCTTTCACCTGTGCACCTATCAGCCCGGATACAGGAGCGGCGCATTCCCCCTCCCAGAAGTGTCCCATGCGATCTTTGGTGGCGGTGCGGCAGCTAATAATTAAGTGTCCTCCGTTCGCTGCATATGCACGCCATTTTTTTACCAGGGCACTATCCACCATTTCGTATGCGGGAATAATCACAAATTTGTATTTCGACAAATCGGCTGTTTCTGCAATCACGTCTACAGGGGCACCAAATGATTTGGCTATTTCCAGGAATTTAACCGGGTAATTCCAGGTATCCCATTGCCAGGTTTGTTTTTGCCGGTCAATAGTCCAGTAATTTTCCAGGTTCCAAAGAATCGCTGTTGACCGGGCAGTGAGCTTTTCCGGCATTTTAGCGCCCGGCTTATATTGTTTTCGCAGCGTTTTTATTTCGCTCATGAATTGCATATATTCTTCGCCTCCCTGTGAAGGGGTGATTCCGTCTGTTTGTATTACGCCGGCATGATACTGTTCCGCACTGTAATTGATCTGACGGAAACGGTAAGAACAGGCCAGCTTGCCTCCTGCTGCGAACGTGTGGTAAAGCCACATGCGTACAGTACCCGGTAAAAGAAGTGGATTGTAATTACCCCAGTTGACCGGGCCGGGCTGAATTTCCATTACGCCGGATATACCTCCGACTGACTTATAATATTCAGCAGCAAAAAGAATTACTTTACTGTTTCCTAAACGAAAGCCCTGTTCTCCTATATTAGGGCTACCTCCATTCGGATAGGCTGTATAAGTAGCAAAATCAAGTTTATTCGTACGTCGGGGATCTGCACCTGTAGATACTGCTGTATAATTAGTGGTAATATATTGGTCTTTCGAGATGTAATTTCGCAATATCTCAGCCTGAAAATCGAGGAATGCCCCTTGTGCATCTGCACTGTACCGTTTAAAATCCAGTAATGCATGAGGATTATTCCCCCACCATCCTACCAGGTTCGTGTTAGGGATAATCACCTGGTCAAAATTATTATACCACTGACTCCAGAAGGCAGTTCCCCAGGCGGCATTCAAGGCATCAATTGTTTTGTATTTGTTTTTTAACCACTGCCTGAATGCCTCCTGTGAAGACGGATTATAATCAGGCTTCGCATCAGGTTCATTGTCAAGTTGCCAACCAATCACATTTGTATGTTGTCCGTAACGTTTAGCCATTTCCGTTACAATGGCAGCCACAAATTTCCGGTAGGCGGGATTAACGATAGATCCTAATCCGCGTGTGCCTTGTTCTCCACGAATGTAATGACCATCCATTACAAAAGTTTCCGGATAATTCGTTCTCATCCAGGCTGGTGTGGTGGCAGAAGGAGTACACATCAACACTTTCAGATGGTATTTTGTACAGAGGTTTATCACCTTATCGAGCCATGCAAATTCAAATTTGCCTTCTTCAGGCTCCATTTTAAACCATGCAAATTCCGCCAGGTGTACAAACTCATAACCCATATCGGCAATTTTCTTTATATCGCGTTCCCATTGGTCTTCCTTCCAATGTTCCGGATAATAATAGATGCCGGTAGTAATAAGGTTCTTCTCAGGAAAAAAACGACTGTCTGCTTGTGAACTGGCCTTCCCTCCTGACATCAGTATTATTATGATAACAAGTAATCTGTATTTATTCATCTGAAGCGCTTTATTTTATTTAGTGTGGCATCTTTATTTCTTCTGAGTTGGCTTCGGCAGATATCATGTCATGCGGCCGGTAGCTCTTTCAGAAAAGTTATTTACCTCCTGCCACCAGCGCATCAATAGTTCGTTTATCAAGTACCGTATTATTCCGCCTGTCCAAGGCACCGCCGGTATCCCAGAAAAAGGGTTTCATACCATTGACGATAGCCTGTTTGGTGATATAGGTCAACCAATAATCCACGGCATCATTGTGCGTATTCAGATCCTGGGGAACATGCCTGCTGCCGCCACGTCTGTAAGCACCGTATTCCCCCATGATGACAGGGATTTGCTTATCTGCGAATTTGATTTTCATCTTTCCAAAGGCATTGTTTGCATCCGCTTCTTCACCCGAGGTGGCATTTCTATCAGGTTCAATGGTAGAATGATGTCCGGCACCCCAGTAATAAAATATTTTACCCCAGGATGCATCGTCCTCCATTAAACAAAACTGGTATGGCGTGTAGTAGTGTACTTCGACCATCATACGATCTTTCACCGGGTCTGTTGGGAGCGTATTCATCAGGGTATTGG
>NZ_DATCVJ010000504.1:0-5694 GCF_036566945.1 Chitinophaga sp.
ATTGATTGTTAACAACAAAACCTCCCCAAACAAACATACTCAGAATCATTTTTAATTTAATTTAACAATGACTCTACATAGTATAACAACCATATCCGTAGGAGAGCAACAATTCGGACAATTCCAGTTTCTTCATCTAAAACAATCCATGAAAACACATCATGAGTTTGAATTAAGCGTTGGATATGACTGGTTATCACGTCATGGCCCTAATCCGTTAATCGCTGGAAAATTCTTCCTGGGAAAGGAAGTCAACATATGTATCCAGCCGATCGAGCCTACATTAAATTTCAAGCCATTATTATTTAGTGGCATCATTACCAGTGTAAGCGCTGGTAAAGAAAAGAATGGAACCACCGGCAGTTGTATCTTCCGGGGGAACAGCCCTACCATTCTTCTCTCCGGCAACCCACACATGCAGTCATACGAGCAGTTGGCCTTATCATCCATTGTAAACACAGTTATTAAGAACTGTTACGCATTTTCCGTTACCCCGCAGGTGAATCCTGCATTTACCCAACCATTGAAATATATTGTACAGTATAAAGAAACAGGATTTGACTTCCTGCATCGGCTTTCACAACGCTATGGAGAACCATTTTTCTATAACGGACAGCAAATTATATTCGGACAATATATACCGCAGAAAACAAGTCTGGTACATCAGGCAGACCTGATTGACTTTCAATTGGAAGCCCATATATTACCTGGCAATCAATTGCTGCATGCCTATGAATACAGGTTACAGCAGGTACTTGAAGAAGAAACTGGTAATCAGGTTTCCGCCTCTTATAACCACTATTCGCAACAGGTGCATTCATTAAGTAATAAATTCTATTACCATGCGGCCAGTTATAAAGTTCCATATGCATTCACCAGTAACGCCAGGGCAGAACTATCTGCACTTACACGCCAATATCAGCGGGCACGGATCTCCCAAATGGTATCCATAAAAGGATCCAGTAGAAATACTGGTCTGCGCCTAGGAAATATTATCAGCATACAGGAAAGAATGCTTTCCAGAGAAGATCATGGAGAGTATGTACTGACAATGATAGAGCATCATTGTAATGGAAATGGCGACTACTATAATACCTTTGAAGGCGTCCCGGCAGATGTAGCTACTCCTGTTATGCACCTGAATAATATTCCACGGTGTGAAGCGCAAAGTGCAGTGGTAACTGATAACCACGATCCGAAAGGACTTGGCCGGATACGGGTAAAATTCAATTGGCAAAATGGAACTACGCCGTGGATCAGGCTACACCAACCACATGGTGGCGCTAACAAAGGATTTTATTTTATTCCCGAAATCGATGAAGAAGTATGGGTGGATTTTGAAGGCGGTAACCCGGAAACCCCTTATGCTACTGGGTGTGCCAGTAATGGCAATGCCAGGACAAACTACGGCGATGAAATGAATAACATAAAAATAATTAAAACCCGTAGTGGCCATACCATCCGCCTGGATGATACGATTGAGCAGGAAAGTATTATCATTTCCGACAAAGGAGGAAATACCTTTATCATGGATACCCATGGTCAGAATATCACCATCTCTGCCCCGGAAAGTATTAAAATAACCGCCAAAAATATTGGTATACATGCAACCGAAAATATTGATATCCACGCCGGATTTCACATGAATCACACTGCCGGCCTGAATATCCTGCATAGCGCAGGTGACAGTTTAAGCCAATACACCGTCAATGATTATCGGCTAACCGCTACCAATATCACTAAAATAGCACTGGAAAATATACACCTGCAGGCAAAGGAAATCGAGAAAAATGCAGAGGAAATAAATATAGACAGTTCGAAAGAAAATATGCAAATCAGTGCAGAGAAAACAGTGCATATTAAAAGCGGAGAAAAATCAAAAATATTTTAACCCCCAACAAGATGCGTAACAATCATGCAGGCCACATGCTCCTCATCTGTAAAAAGTATACAGAAAATGGCCGGAACATTCGCTGGAGCAGCTCCGGAGACACCGCTATTCATTCCGGAAAATCTGTCATCATAATTGGCAGGCAACACGGAATAAAATTCCGGCAAGGCACCGGCATGACTATTATAGGAAAAGAATAATATACATCAGTAAATAAAAGGTAAAATGGCTGACAAACATTTTGTAGTCCAGGGAGCCGTGTGTAAATGTAGTTTCGGCAATACCAGCAGTAAACTACAGGTATCCGCTACCAGTGAATATATCAATGATCATAGCGGCAGCACCAAAGCTGTTGCCAGCACCAGTGAAACCGGGAATCCTTTTGCACCGGGAACATTCGGAGTCTGCATATTTTCGCACAATGCATGCACACCATCCATTACAAAATGGTTGGGGTTCTCTTCCAATATCACACTTTCCGGCGGAGGGAAAATATTAACGGAAGATAGCACCGCTATTTGTGCCGTGTCAGGCACTCCCTGTATCAGCATTAGTGATCATGGTCAGGCAGCCGGTATAACGCCTCATTCAGACAATAATGCACATACAGAAAGTACCCAGACACCCGCTTTGTTGGCGACGACGCCAACAAAGCGGCAGGAAATCCCGCAGATATACAGCATTGGTGTTAAATTGGAAAATCGCTTTCCGGTAGTGACCTTCAGTAGTATAAAAATAAAAGACAATACACTGCCTGATATCATTGTCAGAATAAACGAACCATTGGCTTTTTACGTAGAAAAATACGAGAACACTGATCAGGCAGATGAATCAAAAGTGAGCTGGAAAGTATTCGATAGCCACAGTTATAGCACCGCCATACTTTCCTTTGAAAAAACGGGCCCTTATCTGCACATCAACCTGGATAAAGCCGGAAAATATCGCGTAATGGCCTATGGAGATGAACAAACAAATACTTCCGCTTATCTGGATATAACAGTTGGAAGCAACCGGCTTAAAGATGAATTCAATGTTGTCAGTGTTACTGGAGATGTAACCAATACCTGCGCGAAGGAATACCGGCTGCAAGAGGGGATTCCTGCTACCATAACCGCAGTATATGAAATAACACCAGCCACTGTATCAGAACAACAACGTGTATCTATGCGGATTACGGATATTGGCAACAATATTATCGCAATTTCAAATACTGACAGCATCACCTTTGTTCCACCAAATGCCGCAGCAACCTATTTTGTAAGCGCTACCATGTGTAGCGACAACCATTCACAGGAAATTACGCATGCCCTGCTATCCGAAAAAAAAGCGGTAATATCAACAACCAACCATGTAATAAGACCTCGCACTTCCCTGAATTTGCAGGTATCGGATAAGCTTATGCTTACAGATTGTTCTGTTAACTATCCAGCCATTCGTTGGCTGCTCAATGGTAAAGACGTGGGTATCGGTCCGTCTATCACATTGGATGGCGATACCCATTTTACCATTCCTGGCAAATATCTTGTCGAAGCGCGTGTAGACTGCCCCATAGCGGAGAATAGTACGCAAAAAATAACCAACTATGGCGAATGGCATCTGGAAGTAAAACCGAACGAACTACTGCAAATACAGGTAGTCAATGGACTGGCCAACTGGATAGTTGGCAAATACTATACACTGTCAGCGACAACTTTGATGCCTTATGATGAATCACTCGATGGACCAATTATGTGGACGCCATATGGAGCTGGCACAAATACACTTGGAAACGCTGTAGCTACCCAGGACGGGCAGTTTACCATAAGCGCCAGGTTAGGCAAATCAAAACAAACCATGGAAATCAATGCCGGATATGCCACCATTACCCGTTGGTGTTTTGCAGATCAGCAGGGTATTCACAAACCCGCCGCTGGATGGAAAGAAAATATTAAGATCATTATCAACTGCCCGGTTGCTGCAAATGAAAAAATAAATTTGCACCTGCTACAAAGCAATCCAGCCAATAAAATTTACCATATCAAAGACCTCGGAATGATGTGCTTTGACGAAACTGGAGAATTGAAAGTGGATGTCAGTATCTACAGCCTGAAACCATTACTAACAAAACTAAGTTTTGAATGGGACACTTTCAATATACTGTTTGCTATTCCACAAATGGCAAACAGTATCCAGTTTTCTGATATGAAGACAATCACATGCGAAGGAAAAAAATACTGGTTTCCTCAAAGACAAAGTTACAGACGAACAACAGAAACCGGTACGTACCTCCGGATCAAAGCAAGGAAAGAAATTATATCTGTACATTTTTACGATAACCACAACTATCCTGCGTACAAAGTATATAAATATGGAGAGAAGATAAAAGTCCATATACAAACAAACAATCTTGCCGGTGAAAAATTACTGATACAGGTTTGGGAAAACAAATTCCTTGATGAAGATAAATGCTGCCTCAGTAAAGATCTAACAGTAATGGAGAATGAAATAGGCAATATGGTGATAGACACCAAATCGTTGCAAACCGGCAATATTCTGGAGGACAGTGTCTTTCGATGTTTTTATTTAGTTATAAAATCAACATCCAATACCTATCTCTATCCTGCGGAAATAGCAGATCAAAACATGCTGAATCCAAACAGCATCAGCTTCTATCAGCATATTAAGCTTTCTAACAGAATGGATAAGCTCTTGAATAAGCTGAGCAGAACAAACGCAGTAGCAGTATTGGGAGAACGTTTAGGGGAAGATGTCTTTACGGAAGATTGTCCCAGGTGCAATGAAAATATCACCATCCAACAGCTGATAAGAATATTCCCTAAAGCAAACAAATCAGCGTTGCAATCAGTTGCCGACATCTACAACCGGTATATGTCCGCAACCGGCATGAATACCTGTTGGAATAAAGCACACTTCTTTGCACAAATAGGGGTAGAAAGTGGCATGTGTCTTCACATAAAAAATGGAGAAAATTTTAACTGGTATTGGGAAGATCTGGAAAAACATTTCTCTGCATTCCAAACCAGGGAGGGTAGAAAAAATGCCAGAGAGTGGGGTAGGAGTGTAAGAGTTCCCGCTCATCCAGGCGTGAGTAATGAGAACCAGGAAAACATTGCCAATTATGCGTATGGGCCCGATACGGCTACAGGCAAAATACTCGGCAACATTTCAAAAGGAGACGGATGGAACTTCAGGGGAAGAGGGCTCATACAAATTACCGGTCGGGATGCATATGCCTTCGCAAACAGCTATACGATAAAAGAAAAGGCCGACATTATCAGTCACCCAGACCTGGTTGCCACTGATATGAAAATAGCCGTTCTTTCAGCAATATCATTCTGGAAGTGGAAAGGGTTGCAACATGCTGCTAATAAAGAAAGAGAAGCCACATTTAAAATCTGCAAAGCAGTGGGCAGGGAAATTACTTCCGGAGGAAAAAGTAATTATGTTGCGAAACGTCAACTTTTCGAAACCAGCACCTCTGTTGTATTTCAGGTAAAATCCTGTCAATACGGGAAAGCATCTGCAGCTAGCATTAACAGGTACCACGTCAATGTTGATACATTCGATTATAAACTTGTTCAAACTAATCCTTCAAGTAACAAATATCAATATGACCTATATACTACCGACGCACCAATAAAATCATTTCTATTGGAAAAAAATGAACATGGCCTCGTTCCATTCCCCGAAACCGGCCCCAACTGGGGGCGGTACGGCAACAGAGATGGAGGTGATGATAATTATATTGCCCCTGATATAGCAGCGCCCCTATTTGGATTCTTCTATTCTTTACCTAAAAATGG
>NZ_DATCVJ010000505.1:0-13891 GCF_036566945.1 Chitinophaga sp.
AACAGATGTGATACCTAAGACGACCAAGGATTTTGGTGAAATTTTGTATACAGATGGATATCCTACAGGAAATAAGTTGCTGCAGCCCTATTTGGCGTTGATGGATGATGACATTCAGGTTTATAATGGGCCTACAATAGCAGATAACCAGGCCGCGGTTTTCATGAATGCGGGGGCTTTTCAATGGCAGCCTGATTTTATAGAGGTTTGTGCGCGGGCAGGTAGTCCGGATAAAATGAATTTTAATTCGTGGCGGAGTTATTATCAACTGATTTTAGGAACGAATGTAGCTTTGCAATACCTGGATAATTCCATTGGCAGCAATACGGAAAAAGCGATGTATAAGGGCGAAGCCTATGCATTGCGGGCATTCTATCATTTTATGCTGGTGAATTTGTACGCAAAGCCATATAATGATTCCACCACCACACCGGATAAAAGCCCTGGTATACCATTGAAGTTAGACGCCAATCTTTCTGAAAGCTTTCCTGCCAGGAATACGGTAAAAGAAGTATATGCACAGGTTACCCAGGACCTCGACAGTGCCATTTATTTGCTGGACCAGGTAAAGTCAGACCAGCAATTATATCGTTTCTCTCATGTGGCAGCGCACTTGTTGGCCAGCAGGGTATACCTGTATATGGAGCAGTGGGATAAGGTGATTGAACATGCAGACTATGTGCTGAGTTATCATCCGCAATTAATGGATCTCAATGACTGGGGAGGAGAAGCAGATGCTTCTACTAAGCCTGTGATAGGCGCATATAACATAGAAACTATCTGGTATTACGGTTCCGTAAAAGAACAAACTCCCGCCGGTGGCGATGTGTGTTATGATGTTTCTCATGATCTGGCCAACTGTTATGAAGCTAATGACCTGAGGACACTCATCTATTTCGTCGCTACACCGAGTATCTTGAAAATATTTATTCCCAATGATTTTGTGAACAGAAAAATGACAGATCCTTATGGCGCTAAAGCCGATATGGGTTCTTCCTGGCGTAGTTCAGAGGCGTACCTGAATCGTGCGGAGGCGTACATTCAAAAGTATAAAACCAAAGGTGATGCGGGAGCCGCAGCGGAAGCACTGAACAGTCTGAACACCCTCCGTGCAAGGCGGATTGATAAAGCGAGTTTCGCGAACTGGACCCTGCAAACACCGGATGTACTCCTGGAAATGTGTCGTACAGAGCGCAGAAGAGAATTGTCCAAGGAATGCGGTCACCGCTGGTTTGACCTGAGAAGATATGGTATGCCAGCCATTAAACATATTTTCACTCCTGACATTAATGCCACCAGTGTGTATGAATTGCAGGCAAGAGATCCTCAGTATGTAATACCTATCCCAACAGATGTATTGCAGCGAAATATGTCATTGATGCAAAACCAACAGGTGAGCGGTGTCCGGTTACCAGAGTAAAAATTATATACTTATTCATAAACTTACTGTATGTCTACCTCTTTCCTGCGTAATATAATGGTTGGCTGTTTACCTTTATTATTGTGCATTTTAATTTCCTGTAGTAAAGAAGCATCGCTGACGCCAGATGAAATACCTGATTTCTATACTTTACCGCAGGGCCATCAGCCTTATGATGATTCTATAGTGGCCTTTCATCAACAATACGGATCGTATATTTTGTATCAGTTCAGCCAAAAGGATCTGACTTATAACTATAACAGTTATTTGCCGATGACATTTGGACCAGCGAATCCTGCCTGGATCAGTAATGCCATCAGTTACTTTAAATCGGAATGCCTGAATTATTATCCGGAAAGTTTTTTGCAAAAGACTATGCCTTTTAAAATTTTATTGGCGGCTTATTTCGATTCTTCTTACTCGTACGGTTCTGTACTAATACCCATTGGTCGGGCTTTGACCGGCTTTAGTGCTGTTCGTGGTGCATTGGGCATCGGTTGGGCGGATAGTACTTTATCACAACAATCTCCCACCCGGTTAAAGCAACTGAGAGGATTTGTGCATAGAGCTTACATGCAACAGGCGCTATTAAGCGGCGCATTAGAGGTGCCTGACGAGTTTAGAAAGTACCTCCCTGTGGGCGGCGGTTATAACAATCCAGGAAATGCAACGAACGGACTCATAGAAGGGAACCCGCTTGGTGCCACTAACAGAGATGTTGCCTGGGATTTTTCCAGCTACGTATGCGCCATTACTGGCAATACAAAAGCGGAGCTGGACGCGACTATTTTAAAACCTTCTTATGATACCCAAGGGTTGATACGGGCGAAGTATGCTATTGTGATCAATTTTTTTAAGAATAATTATGGGGTGGATCTTCAGGCTATTGGCAATCATCCATAAAAAAATGGCCTGACACTTCACCCTTTCTGCCTTTCTGATTGCCTTTAATTAAATCATTGCAAGTGACCATGAAATCATTCCCACTTATAGCGGCGACGCTGCTAGGCAGTATCGCCTCGTTTGCCGGCAACCCGGTTGCCACTACTTCCCTGAACGTAAGGGTGGGAATTACACCGGAGTATATTGGCTTTATGCAATTCAGTCATTTGGGAAATACCGGACTGTCAGAATATCAGACAGAAAACTTTTTTGTAGCGAAAGATAGGCCAGTGGCTACTTTTTCACGATCAGTGGATGCAGGCAAACAAATTGTGTATCTCAACAATACGCCTGTATTAGTCAATACGGGAGATAAGATACAAATGATGCTATCACCGAAATACAAAGATGGTAAAGTGCAGCCCAACCAGTTTTCTGCTGCCTGGACCGGAAAAGACGCAGGCAGACAAGGGATCCTTTATCTGGTAGATAGTTTGTATACCACCGGCGCAGAGATCAATAGCGTAGAACAGGTGGATGCACTAATGACCACCAGCGCACAACAGGTAAAAGCCGCGATTAACCGCGCTAAAATAACCGACAAGGAAAATATTGCGCTTATTAACGCATACGAACAAACGAAAGTATTATTCCTGAAGTTTTCCTTTCAGGAAGCGCATAAAAGTTTGTTGCCGGCAAAGGCATATGCCGACTGGTGCTTAACCGGTTTCGATATTGGTACACCGGCATTTTCCGGCATAGGAAATAAAGGCATGATGCAGCAAATCCTTAACATGTGGTGGTTTGCGAGGAAAATGCAGGACTCCACACTCACCGAGGGTTTAAAACTACCTGAAGTGATGAAATGGATGAAAAGCGACCTGGTAAAGGGATCATGGCTGGTTGATTTACTCGTGGTGGAAGGGAAGGCAAATGGTTTTACGCAGAAGTTCAAAAATATGTATGCAACGGCCGCTAACCTCGGTAAAGACGCTTCCCCAAAACACAGCATAGATTCCTTGTACAAAGCCTATGGCCAACTGGAAGTGGGAACACCGGCTTTTAATTTTGCATTGAAAAATGACCAGGGAGATATTGTTCGCTTATCTGATTTTAAAGGTAAAATCGTGATCATTGATATTTGGGCTACCTGGTGTACCGTTTGCGTGGCCGAATTACCCATCTACCATAAAATCAAAGATTCCTACAAAGATAAAAAGGATATCGTATTCCTGACCATTGGCCTTGAAGGCCCGGATGAGATGGAGTACTGGAAAGAATTTTCTGCAAAGAAGCAACTCTCAGGCGAACATAATTTATTTCTTCCCAACGATCCCAAAGACCCGCAGTGCAAACAATTTGTAGAACGGTATTGCCTGAGCGTACTTCACTGGGTAGCCATTGACGATGAAGGGAAAATATTGAATGGTAATCTGGGAGATGCTGCAGATCCCGCATTTACACAAAAGATTGCCAATTGCTATAAAATGAAAAACTAAACATACTTCTTCCGCCATTCTAATTATTGATGCTTTTGCTAAAGAAAATTTCAACACTGTTGATAGCGGCTTGCTGTTGTCATAACGGTTTTGCACAAACGAAAAAGGTAAGTACCGACGAAGCCTTTGCTCCGCTGGTTTATCCATCGGGCAGCAATGTTCGCACGGCCGATGGTAAGCCGGGTGCGGAATACTGGCAAAACCGGGCCGACTATCATGTAGAAGTGTCTTTGGATACGCTTACCCGTAACATATCGGGGAAGACAAACATCACCTATACGAACAACAGTCCCGTTACGCTCACCTACGTGTGGCTAATGGCGTCGCAAAACCGCTTTCGCAGCGATTCCCGCACCGCCGTGTTAACGCCGCCCCAGGGCAGTCGTTTCGGGGTGCAGGAATTTACAAACGGTTTCCGCATTCATGAGCTGCAAGCCGCCATCGGCAGGCAGCCGTTGAAAAAAGCCGCTTACGATGTGACCGATACCTATGTAAAAGTGATGCTGCCGGCGCCATTAAAATCGGGCGACAAAGCAGTGATCGCCGTCGAATATGATTTCACCCTGCCGTTCAACGGATCTGACTACCTGGGCATTCTCTCCGCCGCGCATGGAAAAGTATTTCAACTCGCAGGCGTGTTTCCCAGAGTGGCAGTGTACGACGATGTGCATGGCTGGAATGTATTTAACAGCGCGTACTACGTAGAACCTGGCACAATGGACCTGAGCATTACCTTGCCTGCTGGTTTAACAGTAGCAGGCACCGGTGAGCTGATGAATCCGGAAGCCGTGTTGCCCGCTGATGTATTTAAACGCTATCAACAGGCATGGAAAAGTGATACGGTGGTACATCTTATCACGGCCGCAGCGGCGGAGAAAGTGACTGCCGTACCCGGGCAAAAAACCTGGCGTTTTCACCTCGATAATGCCGGCGACGGTATGTGGGGGGCATCTGCCGCTTTTGTATGGGATGCCGTGAAAGTCAATCTCCCGGCGGGAAAACAAATGCTCGCGATGGCCTTATACCCACCGGATAGTAATCCGGAATGGTATGTCATTGCCAATGAAATGAAACGAATGGTAACTGCCTATTCCAGCTTATGGGCAACTTATCCTTATCCTACCTGGGTGAATATAGGCGGCTCCGTTACCGGTATTGCTTCGCCGGCGGTATCGATCATACATTATAAAAACTCCGGGTTTGGCAGCAGCATCTGGACTAAATCCAATCATGAACTGGGGCATACCTGGTTTAATATGCTGATTGCCGCCGATAGCAGGCATGGCTGGATGTGCGAAGGGTTGAATACGTTCATCAATCTCATTAACTGCGATTCACTGAAAGGAGAAGGGGCCTTTCAAATGGAAAATGCCATTACCTGGTTGTCTGCTTCAAAAAGTATGCAACCGTTGAATACTCCCGCAGCATCGGTGTTAACGGAGAATATGGCCATGATTATGTACGTAAAACCTGCCGTGGCATTGTCGCTCCTGCGTAATGAGGTGATAGGGCCCGAACGCTTCGACCCCGTTTTTCGTGCATTTATAAACGACTGGTCTTTCAAACACCCTACACCGGATGATTTCTTTCGTGCCATAGAAAACGGTACCGGCGAGGATCTTAGCTGGTTCTGGCGCAGCTGGTTCCTGACCGACTGGAAATCAGATCAGGCGGTGAAACAGGTAGTGTATGTAAACAATGATCCCTCAAAAGGGGTGGACATTACCGTAGAAAATATCGGTGATATGCTGATGCCGGTCAATGTGCTGATCCGCGAATTTAACGGGGATGCACATACGCTGCATTTCCCCGCACAAATCTGGCAACTGGGACGCACGCATACTTTTCATTATGCATCGGTTTCTCCGGTGACAGCGGTGATCATTGATCCCTTAAAAGTGATTCCGGATACAGACCGCAGCAACAATGAGTGCAAAGGTACCGGCGTAAAATTATCCATCGGAAAAGACGTAAGCGTGTCGTCTGTTATTGCCCGTTACCTGTTGGCCATAGGAGGTGAAGAGCGCCTGCGGCAGATACAAACCGCCACATTGAGCTATACTTCTCCGGTTACCGGACAGTATGTATTTGTTAAAAATAGTACGGCTGCTCAGCAGCAGATGACAATTTCCCTGACTAACCTGAACCTGCAACTGCGAGGCGTCATGGTGATCGACAGCAATGTGAACAGCCAACGATTAAATGAAGCCGTAGCACTGGATGCCTCACAACAGGATAATTTACGTATATCCGCTGCCGTATTTCCGGAGACTCATTTTTTTGAAAAGAAGTACCATACGGTGTTGTGCGATTCTACCATTCACGTGAACGGTATGAATGCTTATGTAGTGAACGTGACTACGCCGGCAGGTGCAGCGTGGAACTATTATTACGACATCAACACAGGTTATAAAATATTGGAAGAATGTGCTGGTAGCCCTGCGAAATGTCCTTTCTATACAAAACTGGAGTTTTCTGCTTATCAGCAACAAGATGGAATCACACTGCCCCATCAGCAAATCATCCATTTTTATGATGAAACAGAAGAGTCTTTGGTGCTGAATAAATGCGAATTAGATCATTGATTTTGGAATCATTTAAATCAAGCTATATGAAAAAAGTAATGCTGGGGCTTAGCCTGTGCGTGGCTTTTGGGGCGAATGCCCAGAAGCGCCTGGACCTGACTGCAAAAATTCCGGGTTTACCAAATGGTGATACGGTAGTCTTATGGGGGCCGTTAACACAAACAGTAGATAAAGTAGTGATCACCAACAGTTCCTTCCACTTTGACGTAGATATGAAGGACGGTGGCTCTACCTATATTTTGCAAATAGGCAAGGATGAAAAGGAAGACCGTGGTATCGTACTTTACTTAGAAGCAGGTAAAGTGAACATCACCGGTAAAGGACCTAATTTTAAAAATATGGTCATGACCGGTAGCCCATTTGTGGCAGATTGGGTAGACGTTAATAAAACCGTTCGTGCCGTCGATACCCTGAATGCACAGAAAGAGGCACTGTCCAATAAAGTATTAGCAGCCCAGCAGATTGGCGATGCGGATGCGGCCAGGGAAGCAAACGAGGCACTCAGCGCACTGAATCAAAATGAGGTAGTGGCCAGCTTAAAATGGATCAATAGTCATCCAAACTCAGGTGTTTGCTCCTTCCTGATCAATGCGTACCTGAGTAATAATATACCCAAAAAGGATTTACTGGGTGTTATTGAAAAACTGGGACCAGATGCTAAAAATACCTTTACCATTAAAAAAATGATCAGCCAACTTACCGGAGGCGCCTCCAGTTTAAAAGGTAAAGAAGCACCCGCATTTACGCTTCCTGATACCAACGGCAAAGCTATTTCCCTGTCTGATTATAAAGGTAAATATGTATTGCTTGATTTCTGGGCCAGCTGGTGCAAACCTTGCAGAGCTGCTACGCCAGGACTGATAAGCGCGTACGAAAAGTACAAGAACAAAAACTTTACAATTGTTTCTATATCCATGGACACCGATAAGGCTAAATGGTTACAAGCCATTGCAGAAGATAAAATGGCCTGGACACAGCTCAGCGACTTAAAGGCCGTAGAAAGCCCGGCGGCGAAAGCTTATGGCGTGCAGGCTATTCCCTATACGATGTTGATTGATCCCAACGGTAAAGTAGTGAATGTAGGTATTGGAGGAGCGGAAGGCTTAGATCTGGTGCTGTCTGACCTCCTGAAATAAATAAAATATACGGTTGGATTGATATCCTGTTGAAAAAGAGGCCGTTGCGGAACGGTCTCTTTTTATGGATAATAATAGTTTGAATTCAAACTATTATTTCCCTACCTTTGTTGCGTCAACTTTTCCGAAAGCAACATGGAACAACAAGCGTCGCTGGTAGAATATGGATCAAGGAGAATCATTATTACCATCACAGCAGTGGTTTGCGCCCTGCTCGAAATTATAGATACCACCATCGTCAATGTAGCCCTGCCGGATATGCGGGGGAGCCTCGGCGCTACGCTCAATGAAGTGAGCTGGGTGATCACCGCCTATTCGCTGGCCAACGTAATTATTGTGCCGATGACCAGCTGGTTGTCCCAGCAGTTTGGTCGCAGAAACTATTTTACCGTTTCCATTATACTTTTCACGGTATGTTCATTTTTATGCGGTAATGCCACCAACATCTGGGAGCTGGTGGTATTCCGCTTTTTACAGGGCCTCGGCGGCGGCGCGCTGCTGGTGACCTCACAAACCATTATTACGGAAAGCTGGCCCGCCGAGAAAAGAGCCACCGCACAGGCCATCTATACTCTAGGCGTTATTGTGGGTCCTACACTGGGACCGCCACTCGGCGGTTATATCATCGATAACTATAGTTGGCCTTACATCTTCTACATCAATATTCCCATCGGCGTAATCGCCGCTTTGCTCACCCTGCAATACGTACGCAGTCCGCAATACGAAAAGAAAAGAGACGCCAGCCAGGTCGATTGGTTAGGGATCTTTTTACTCGCCGTAGGTGTTGGCTCCATGCAGTTTGTTCTGG
Organism: Chitinophaga sp.; assembly: GCF_036566945.1. Lineage (GTDB taxonomy): Bacteria > Bacteroidota > Bacteroidia > Chitinophagales > Chitinophagaceae > Chitinophaga. The sequence continues at coordinate 8,331 of NZ_DATCVJ010000505.1, forward strand.
AAAAAGGACAGGAAGCCGATTGGTTCAGCAACGGGCTGATAGTAATCCTCTCTGTAACGGCTGTTTTGGGCCTGTTTTTCTTCGTGTGGCGGCAAATGGTATACAAGTATCCCGTAGTGGAATTAAGGGTGCTAAAGAACGGGAATTTGCGTATAGGCGTGGTCCTTTCTTTTATCATGGGCTTCGGCTTATTTGGTTCCACCTTCGTGATTCCGCTATATACCCAATCACTGTTGGGCTGGACCGCCCAGCAATCGGGCATGCTGCAATTACCCAGCACCCTCTTCGTAGCTGTGATGATGCCGGTAGTAGCCATGCTCATTCAACGGGGCGTGCCACAGAAATATCTCATCGCCAGCGGTATGACCATCTTTTTTGTATACAGTTATCTTTCCTATAAAGTATTGTCGCCGGATACCGGCAGCGCCGACTTTTTCTGGGTGCTCATTATCCGTGGTTTTGGTTTGGGATTATTATCGGTACCGGTAAGCACCATGTCACTATCTACCCTGAAAGGGGCTGAAATAGGGCAGGGGGCTGCCTTTTCCGGGATGATGCGGCAACTGGGCGGGGCCTTCGGTATTGCCCTGATTTCCACTTTTGTAACGCGGCAAACAGATTTGCATAGAAGTACCCTGGTCGATCACCTGGACGTGAATAACCCCGCCGTGCAGCAACGGGTAGCACAACTGACCGCCAGCATGCACAGCAAAGGTTTTGATATGGCGACGGCACAAACGAAGGCATATGCCCTCCTGGATGCCTCCGTGATGAAACAGGCCACCGTATTATCGTATATGGATGTATTTCTCTGGGTAGGGATTATGTTCCTGGTATGCGTGCCGTTTGTATTATTGCTGGTGAAAACATCCCGGCAAAAGGTGAGCCTGGCGGAGGCCGCACATTAAATTGTCACATCATGGTGAAAACGATATATTTGTTTGCATGATGACGACTAAAAATATAGCAGAACTGGCGCGGGAACTCGGCAGAGCCCATGGTGAAATGAGACTTTATTTGCGTCAGTACCTGCAGGTAAAAATCAAGGAGCATGAAGTAGATATCAGCTTTGAACTGCTCGAAATCCTCGCTTACCTGTACCGGAAAGACGGCGTGAATCAGCAGGAACTGGCAGATGTAATGGTGAAAGATAAATCCAGCATGACCTACCTGATTGATAATCTCGTGAAACGTGAAATGGTAACGCGTACGGAAGATCCGAACGACAAAAGAAGTAAACTGATTTATCTCAGCGCCAAAGGGAAACAGCTCGAAAAAAAACTGGCCCCCTGGATTGCGGAATTATATGAGAAAGCCACGGCAGGACTAAAAGCCCATGATATTCAACAGGCATTATTATTGGTGCAGAAAATGAATGAAAATCTAACAAAATAGTTATGAAAACATTACTCGTACCCGTTGATTTTAGCACTACTTCAGAAGAAACCATCCATTTCGCTGCGGCCTGGAGCCAACAGTATGAGTATAAGCGGGTGATCCTGCTGAAAACTTTCTACCAGAATGTTTTTAGTGATATCGTAATCTCCGCAGAATACGGCGCGGTGAGCCAGGATTTTATGGAAAGCCACCGGGAGGAAGCCATGGAACACCTGGAAACATTATCGCAAAAGATCAGGGCGGCGGCAGATATCACCGTGGAGATAGCCGTCAGTGAACTGCCTTTGTTGAGAGCCGTGATGGAAATTATCCATGAAGAAGCACCGGATATGGTGATGCTGGGCAGTGATCATGGCGACAGTGACAGTCTTATTTCCCGTAACATTATCCCCATCGCCAAAGCCAGTCCAATCCGCGTGATGGTAGTACCGGCAGGATTTACGTATGTGCCGGTAAAAAATGCACTGGTGCCGGCCGACTTTAACGCATTGCATGCCCTGGATAAACTGAATAAATTAAAAGCTTCGCCGGTATGGGCAGCTACCCGTTTGATGGTGCTGAACGTAGACCCCGAAGAACATTATAAACACCCCGATGAACAGTTCCGGGAAGATGAACATAACCTGCACGAATACCTGAAAAATTTCAACCACGAATTATATTACCGCAACGATAAAGATATCATCAGCAGCATTATCAATTTCACGGCCACCAACGATGTGCAGCTCATCATCGCCTTACCGGGTAAACATAGTTTCCTGTACTCCTTAACCCATAAAAGTATTTCTGACGCAATTTGCCGCTCGGCCAAAGTACCCGTCATTATCCTTAAATAACCGAGGGCGATTTTGCCGGCGCCGGGATGAATTGTAATCCAATGAATACACCCGCTTCAGCGGCCATTATCAGCAGGTAACGCAGCGAGCCGCTCGCGAAATCACCGGTGACCCAAAAAAACAATAAGGCAGATAATCCACATACCATACCAATGGAAGCAACGCCCCATTTCGTTATTTCCAGCCATTGATACATTTTATGTACTGTTTTCGTAGAGGCGGGTACGTTAGGGTACGTTTTGCGCAGCAGGTAAATATTTTCTATGATGTCGCATAGCCAGGGCAGTAACTGTAGCCATGCCAGCCAGGTAAACAGTGCCGTGCCGGCGGGATTCATCTTCTCTGCTACTTTAATGCATACCAGGAATATACTGCCATAAGCGGCCGGCATAAAGAGGAAGTCCATCCACAGCTGTCCGCGTAAAGCAAGGAGTGTTTTGGCCTGTTGCACTACCGGCAGCGCATATACGCCTTTTATAATACCCGGTATTTCCGCAGGCGTACCCGGAAACTCCAGGTCAAGGATACTAAATCTGCGCATCACCACATCCATGGTGAAAAACTGCCGGCTTTGCCGCATCATGATAAATGTGGTCAGCAGCAGCACTCCCATTGAAATACATAACCAGTACCAGGCGTCATTGATGAGTGTTTCCATGATCGATTGTTATTTGGTGAGCTGCTTTTGTAATGCAGTCCGGTTGTCTTTATAAGTACTCCAGTCAAATGTTTGCAGGAACTGGCAGGCCGCAGCGGCCCCCATGGCAAACATGTCTATTTTGTCCTGGTCAGATAAGAAGAAATTTAACCAGTTGTATTTATCATCAGAGAGATCCACTTTGCCTACGCCTTTCTGATACACCTCATTTTTCAGTAGAAAATCTTTATCGTAGTAATTGCGGATGGTATTGAACATGCGACCCAGGTAGCCGGTGAGCGACCAGTAGAAAGGGTTTTCGCCTTTGTCGCCCGGTCGGCTATCGTCGAGGTCTATCCCAAAAGAGGGCAGTCGTGGTACGGGAACACTGGGGTTAAAAAAAATGCTGATCGGGAAATTAGAGAGAATACCGCCATCAACAAACCGCGCGCTGGCAGGGGGACTGCTGTTATTGAAAAAGCTTTTCCAGGCGGCTATGATCCGGTCATCGCTGTAAGGAATATCGTTGATCATATAGGATTCAAAAAACACAGGTATCGACATAGACGCCCGGATAAATCCTGCCGGCTGCATGGTGTCTGCATCTGTGCGGAAAAGACTGCACATAGCCGGGAACTGGATTTTGTTTTCCGTCACCAGTTCAGAAGCAATGAAGGTAACATCGCCTTTTAAATCAGCCACGCCGCTTTCGTTGTGTACCCGGAGCGAAAGCGGAGGAGTAGTACTGGCTTTTTTATTCAGGTCGCTCACAGTGGCTACTCCATTTGCCAGCAACAATTTTTTGATCCAGTCGTAAAAAACATCGCCGGGGTTAATGCCAAAGCCGGAGTTTTTGAGTCGTTTCAGCAGGTTCACAATATAAGATCCGCCAATACCGAGCAGCAGGGACCAGAAGCCGCTTAAAATGAAGCAGGCGCCTGCCCAGGCAGAGAGCGCAGGGAATTGGCTTCGGAGTCCTATCAATACCACATCTGCCACTATCAGCAACCCGAAAAATCCGAGCAGGAATAGCAGCCAGTTTTTTGTTTTGGTAACAAAATCTTTTTTGGTAATAAATCTCCGGATGAGCCAGCGCGCCGCAGGGTGGCCGTCTACCAGCGAAAAGAAATCGAGGTCGCAGATGGCCTGTAATACTTCGGCCGATTTTTTATCCTGCTTATTGTTGATAACGGTGATCAGAGCAGTGTTGATAGCACCGGCGCTGGTGCCGGCCAGCCGTAAAAAACGGATCCCCATTTCTTCCAGGATATAAGTATATCCTACGAGAGCAATGCCGAATACGCCGCCTCCTTTCTGTACCAGGTTTACATATTGATTTCCGGCAGCATCCACCACATCCGATACTACGAAAGGTCTGCCCCCATTGGCGGGATCAAACGTTTTTTTTAAATTTTCCAGGTCCGCTTTTACCCTGCTGTCGTTGATAAAATCGGTAATAGTCAATTTAGCTTTGATGCTGGATTTTTTAGGGGGCATAAGATCAGATTAAAAGAGGGTAGACTTCTAAATTAATCAATTTTTCGATTGGTAGGGAGGAGGAGGTTGCATATTCCCGGTTTAACGTTTATATTGAGCTATTTCCACGTTATTCAAACTGCCCGCGTATGTACCGGTCTATCCTGTTAATCACTCTTGGTCTGCTTTTCCTGACGCCCGTTCATGCACAGGATATGGCCGGCAAAGCCAATCAGTTTATTCGTCTTCTTAGCAAAGCGCAGCAGGCGCAAACGCTTTATCCTTTTGATACAGGAGAGCGGTACCATTTCTCTTACGTTCCACGGGATGACCGTAAAGGTATTTCCGTAAATGAGCTGAATGCAGCGCAACGAAAGGCACTCTTTATTTTATTAAGCACTACACTGAGTGAGGAAACGGTGAAGAAGGTGAATGATATTATGCAGCTGGACCTGGTGCTGAAGGAGCTGGAACACAGGCCGGAGAATGATCATTACCGGGACCCCGGCAAATATTTCCTGACCATTTTTGGAGTGCCTTCCGCGCATACTATCTGGGGCTGGCGTTTTGAAGGTCATCATGTGGCTTTTAATTTTTCGGCAGAAAAAAATGAGCTGGTGGCCGGAACGCCCGGTTTTCTGGGCGCCAATCCCGCTATTGTGCTGGAAGGACCTCAGAAAGATAAGGAAGTATTGAAAGCAGAAACGGAGCAGGGGTTTGCCTTGCTGCGGTCCTTATCTCCCGAAAAACTACAAAAAACCCTGATAGCTACTAACGCACCTGCAGAGATTATTACGGGTGCCAGCAGACAAGCCATGATTGCACATCCTGCGGGTATCCGCTACGCCGAATTAAGTCCGGCAGAACAACAGCAATTACTGGGTTTAATCAGTTTATATGTGCACCGGTTCACGAAATTATTTGCAGACAAAATGTTGAAAGATATTCAGCAGGCAGGGATGGATAGCTTGTATTTTACCTGGGCGGGCAGCACAGAACATGCCTTGGGAAAGCCTTGCTACTACCGGATTCAGGGGCCTACGCTGATTATTGAATACGATAACACGCAGAATAATGCCAACCATATTCACACCGTAGTGAGGGATCTTAAAAATGATTTTGGCGGCGATTTGTTGCTGGAGCACTATAAAGCCGCACATTAGGAAGAGCAAAAAGCATAAGGCATAAAGCAAAAAGCTATTGTTGCGAATGAT
>NZ_DATCVJ010000506.1:0-4556 GCF_036566945.1 Chitinophaga sp.
TGGAGGAGATGGTCGAGGCCTTCGAGATCCACGACGTGGTCAAGAACCCGGCCCGCTTCGACGTCAAGAAGGCGGAGGCGATCAACGCCTCCCACATGCGGCTGCTGCCGGTCGAGGACATCACCCACCGGGTGATTCCCTTCCTCAAGGCCGACGGGATCATCAGCGACCCGGTCAACGATGCCGACGCGCAGATGCTCGAGGCCGCGATGCCGCTGGTCGCTGAGCGGATCAACAAGCTCGGCGAGGCCTCCGACATGCTGCGGTTCCTCTTCGTCGCGGAGGCCGACTTCGCGCTCGACGAGGAGGACGCCGCCAAGCTGCTCGACGAGGAGGGTCTGGGTGTCGTCCGGGCTTCGCGCGACGCTCTCGCGGGGCTCCACACGTGGTCGACGGCCGAGATCCAGGACGCGCTGACCGCGGCCCTGATCGACGGCCTCGGGCTCAAGCCGCGCAAGGCGTACGGCCCGGTGCGCGTCGCGGTGACCGGCAAGCGAATCAGCCCGCCACCACTACCAACAACCTGGATGTATTCATCACTTCATTGAATAACCCCGAAAGTAAAGCCCTCGGATTTTCACTGAGCGATCGCATCGTAGAGCTGGTACAAAAAATCATCCTTCAAAATAAAGGGGATAAAAGCGAGAAGAATTCTAAAATTGTAGAATCTACCAAGTCAATTATCAACAGCCCGATTTTCCAGAGCTTTACCTCTCTCACACCACCGCTGGCCATTGCCAACTCTGTGATGAATTTCCTGCATAGTGTGAGCGTAAATAACAAACAAATCAATCAGAAGTCATTACAGGATTTTGAAAAAGAGCTGAACAAATATGTAGTGTATTACACCGCATTAAATGATGCTAACCAGAAATTCGAATATGGCCTGAACTTTAACAAAGATCAGTTAAGTCTCCTACAGGACAACTTATTTGACCACCTGTCTTTCACCGCCACTTCCATGAAGTTCCCTGCCCCTCAAAAAGGCAATCAGAGCCTGAGCCAGACAATGAATGAATATTTCATTGATTTCAGAAAAGAAAAAGTGGTAGACTATTTCAATAAACTGGAAGAAAAATATTCCAAAGGCAAGCGGATAGATTATGAATCCCTGCTCCGTGAAAATTCTTCCCTGAAAGAAGTCAACAACCAACTGGAAGACCTCGTACTGCAAACCAAAAGATTCGAGAATCTTTATAACGAGTACTTCACGCTGCTGGATTCTTACTATGCCAAAGTAAATAACTCGTTGAAAATTGCCCAGGACAACGGACTGGCCGATAAGAGCATTATTGACACTAAACAGGCGGAATTCAGAAACCTGAAAACAGAAGCTGTAGGTGAAATACAAGCTTCTATCAACATCCGGGAACTGTATAGCAATACCGAAAAGATCAAATACAGATACAGAATATTCTAGAATTACGAATTTCAAATTACGAATTACGGATTTGTAGGGAGATAATAAATGCGGAGATCATCCTTCGCTCCTATCTTCTCACAAATCCGTAATTCGTAATTTGAAATTCGTAATTCCCAATTCTTTCCCCCTTCCTATAGATTTTATTGATACCTTTGTCGCATCAATTTAGAGGAAAATGACGACAGTTCAATTGGAGTATATTGTTGCGGTAGACACTTACAGAAGTTTTATCATGGCAGCGGAGAAATGCTTTGTGACCCAGCCAACGCTAAGCATGCAGATACAGAAACTGGAGGATGAATTAGGCATTAAATTGTTTGATAGGAGCAAATTACCGGTAGTCCCTACTGAAATAGGTATTTCTGTGGTAGCACAGGCCAGGATTATTATCAAGGAAAATGCCCGCATCCGCGAAATCATTGCAGACCAGAAAAAAGAAGTACAGGGCAACCTGAAAGTAGGCATCATCCCAACACTGGCGCCCTATCTGCTCCCCCGCATTCTTACCGGGTTCATGAAAAAATACCCGAAGGTAAAACTGGAAATCTGGGAATACCCAACAGAACAAATTATGCAGCAGCTGAAACAGGAACTGCTGGATTGCGGTTTACTGGCCACTCCCCTGCATAATCCACACCTGGAGGAACATCCCCTGTTTTATGAATCCTTTGTGGTGTACACCGCCAAAAGCAACGCCTTATACGAGAAGAAAATAGTGAGAGCTGAAGAGCTGGACATCAAAGATGTATGGCTGCTGAATGAAGGACATTGCATGCGCAACCAGGTACTGAATATCTGTAAAGATAAATTCACCATGGGCGATAACAAGAACCTGGAATACAATACCGGTAGCGTGGAAACACTGAAAAGAATGGTGGACCTCAATGAAGGATATACCATTTTACCGGAGCTGTCTTTACAGGATCTTACCACCCGGCAACTGAATATGGTACGCTATTTCAAAGCCCCTGAACCTGTAAGGGAAATCAGCCTGGTAACACATCGCCACTTTATAAAACAAGCACTGATAGAGGCTTTCAAGAAAGAAATCCTCGCACATGTACCAGACAAAGTGAAAGTGCAGAAAAATAAAAAGGTAATAGATATTATTACGGAGAAAGCATAAAGCGAAAAGCAAAAAGCTATTGAGGCGATTTTTTGTCTTACTCAGGATTATACTGATTTTGATGATTTTCAGGATATTAAAAGATTAGGGGTGATAGCAGCGGATATTCGCTATTATCACCCCTAATCTTTTTAATCATATCAAAAACAAAAAGGCGAATCTGGAAAATCATCAAAATCAGTATAATCCTGAGTAAGACAAAAAATCGCCTCAATAGCTTTTTGCTTTCCGCTTTATGCCTTACGCTTTACCGGGCGTATAATATTTCATCGCTTCCGGCATCAGCTGTTGTAATTTTTGCACACGGGTAGCATCGCTGGGGTGTGTACTCATAAACTCAGGGGGCTTTTGTCCCTGGCTCATGTTGGCCATACGTGTCCAGAAAGGAATAGATTCCTGTGGATTGTATCCGGCCATGGCCATGAATATAACACCCAGATGATCTGCTTCCAGTTCATTGGAACGGGAAAATGCGAGCATTCCCATGTTACCACCTACACCAAAAGCCTGATTAAACAGATTTACGGCAGTAGGGTTTTTATTCAGGGCTACGGCGCCTGCTACCTGTATTCCCTGTACGACCAATCCCTGGCTCATACGTTCGTTACCATGACGGGCAATAGCATGCGCTATTTCATGACCCATTACACAGGCCAGCGCCGTTTCATTTTGTGTAACAGGCAGTAAACCGGTATATACCACTACTTTCCCACCTGGCATGCACCAGGCATTGACTTCTTTATTATCTACGAGATTAAATTCCCATTTATAACTGGCGACTTCGTTACCCATATTATTTTGGGTCATATACCTGGTAACGGCGGCGGCAATACGCTGGCCTACCCTTTTTACCATTTCAGCATCTTTACTGGTTGTTTGAGCCACTACCTTGTTAGACGACAAAAACGTCTGGTATTCCTGCAGCGCCATTGACTGCATGGTGCTTTCGGGAAGGAGGTTCAATTGACTACGGCCCGTGATAGGAACGCGCGAACAGGCGGCTAATGCGAGGCTGGCAGTAAAGAATAAGACATACTTTTTCATGGGAGCATTAATTTAAAATTGCGCTAAACGCAAAAAGCACAAAGCAAAAAGCATGCACATTTTATTGGCCATCGCTTTCTGCTTCATGCTTTTACTATATAACTATAACTAGTTTTTGTCTTTTTTATTTTTAAATAACGGCACTTTACTCTCCACTCCTTTCAACAGCCGCGTGATGTTTTTCTGATGCGTTAATACCACCATCAGGGCTACAGCAATAGCAAAAATGCGATAAAATATCTCCGGTTCATTAAAAATGTAAAGGATCAGTATCGGGAAAGCAATGCTGGCAATAATAGAACTGAGGGATACATATCTCGTTAAAAACAGGATCATTAAGAAAACCCCTACGCAGCATAAAGCTACCAGTGGTTGAATGGCCAGTACCAAACCAAACAGGGTGGCAATACCTTTACCACCTTTGAAATTTGCCCAAATAGGGAAAATGTGACCAACTACTGCAGCCAGGCCAAGCCCTATCTGAAGATTCACCAGCTGAGTAAGATTTACGGGATCATGGTAATAAGGGGCCAGATAAGCTAAACGTACTGCTAACACGCCTTTCAGCATGTCAACTACCATTACAAAAGTACCGGCTTTAGGACCCAGTACCCTGAAAGTATTGGTAGCACCGGCATTGCCGCTACCATACTCCCTGATATCCATACCAAAAACGCCTTTACTTACCCAGACAGCTGTGGGAACAGATCCGATCAGATAAGCACAAATAAGCAATAAAATTTCTACCATCACTACAAGTTAGGAATGCTAAGATAACAAATTCTGTGTTAAGATAGAGACAATATTAGAAAAGATTATAACACAAAAGTTGGATTATCAACACTTTTTATATGTAACTTTTACTCTATTACGATACCGGTACTTCAAATTGCAGGGCAAGCCAGTTGTCTTTCTCTATTCTCTTTTCCATTACAAATCCCTGTGAAGCAGCTGCAGCTACAA
>NZ_DATCVJ010000507.1:0-6187 GCF_036566945.1 Chitinophaga sp.
TTTCCTGCGGCAGTAATCCGGACGCCGCTACTACTACTGAAAAGCATGACCATGAGGAAGAAGCCGGCGTAGTAGAACTAACCGCCGAACAATTTAAAACGGTGGGGATTATCTATGGCAAGGCGGAAAGTCGTCAGATCAGTGGCGCTGTGAAAGTAAACGGATTACTGGATGTGCCTCCTCAGCAACAGGTAAGCATTGCGGTGCCTATGGGTGGTTTTGTAAAACAAACCAGTCTGCTGCAGGGCATGCGCGTAAAGCAGGGAGAAGTCATTGCTGTGCTGGAAAACCTTGATTACATACAGATGCAGCAGGACTACCTGGAAGTGAAAAGCCAGCTGGAATATGCGACAAAAGAATACGAACGGCAGGGGGAACTGGCTAAAGAAAATGTGAATGCCCTGAAAACATTGCAACAGGCCAAGGCTACCTGGCAAACCCTGCAGGCCAAAGAGAATGGCTTGAAACAGAAATTGGCCGTGCTGAACGTGAATCTGGCGTCGCTGGATAAAGGGAATATTCAGCGCACGGTGAATGTAACTACGCCTATCAGCGGATATGTGACCCAGGTAAATGTGAACCTGGGGCAGTTTGTAACGCCGGCAGATATTCTTTTCCGTATCGTGAACACGGAGCACCTGCATGCAGAGCTGACTGTTTTTGAAAAGGACATTCCAAAGTTGAAATTAGGGCAGCTGGTGCGGTTTACCCTGGCGAATGAATCTACGCAGCGTACTGCCACTGTGCACCTGATAGGCCGCGAAATCAGCCCGGAAAGAACTGTCAGGGTACATTGCCATCTCGAACAGGAAGATACGCAGTTGTTGCCCGGTACTTATTTACAGGCCATGATTGAAACCGGCCCCGGGAATGTGAAAGCTCTGCCTGACGCAGCCGTCGTTAATTTTGAAAATAAGGCGTATGTGTTTATGAAAAAGCCCGGCGCAGACAGCAGCTTCCATTTCAACATGGTGGAAGTGCAGCGGGGCAACAGTGAACAAGGATACACCGAAGTGACTTTTCCTACCAATACGCCGGACGCCGACGTCGTAGTGACGGGGGCGTACGACCTGCTGGCCAAGCTGAAGAACAGCGGAGAGCATGAAGGGCATTAGAGAAGCGTAAGGCATAAAGCATAAAGCAAAAAGCTATTGTAGCGAGTGATAAAGCAAATAAGATATCCGCTTTGTTAATTCGCTACAATAGCTTTTTGCTTTCAGCTTTATGCCTTGCGCTTTCAAAAAGATAGTCCTCATTGTACGAAATCTTTTAAATTTAAATAATTTCATATATTTGAAATTATTAATTAATAAAGCAATGAACTATTTAAGATGGCCTGTCCTTTTAGGGGCATTACTCTTCAGCACCTTCGCATTTGCCCAGGTGCCTGCTGTAACATTAGGGCCCGATTTCGGGGAGCCGGGAGATGGTTGGGATAAACTCATGCAGCTAAAGAACGGCCGAACCTTTTACCTGCACTTTTCTAAGAAGGAAGGGTTGTCGGTGTCGGTGTACAATGCGCAGCATGAGCTAACGGTAACGGATACACTCCATACACAACAATGGAATAGTGCAGATCTGGAGTCCACGGAAATAGATGGTATTTATGAAATAAACGGACAGCCGGTTATCTTCCTGCAACAACTGGTAAAATATAATCCGGTCCTATATCGGTTGATACTGGATGCAGAAACAGGTAAGCTTGTTCGTGAGGACAAACTGGGAGAACTGCCTTCTGTTCAGCATCGCAGCGTGTTTGTAGATGATAACCTCGCCTCGCATGATATTTATGTAGAGAAAGATCCGAACAGTGATTACTATGCAGTGGCTTTGTTTTCCGGCGGAGCCATTCAGAAAAATGACAGCATTCACGAACGGATACAGGTATTACATTTTTCACCCACACATGACATCATCAATAAGGGTTGGTTTTATGTAGCAGATACTTCGTATAGCTATTTCAGTTATATCAGCATGGCGGTAGCCGGTAAAACGCAGGTATACCTTGGTACCGTTGGTTTCAACGCCAAACGTAAAGAAGGTGATAGCGGTCCTAAAGTACTCTTCTCTATGCTGTCGCCGGATTCGGCCACCTTTGCGCACCATGTTTTGGACTATACTGCCGGTGCAGGTAACGTAGGTGGCTATATTCAGACCGCAACAGCCGCCGCGCAGGTACGCATGTTATTGTATCTCCCTGAGAAACAAAAAGAAGGAGGCAGTGGTATTATCATGAATACTTTTCAGGCGGCCACCGGTAAGCTACAGAAGCATGTACAGCTGAGTTTTCCGGAGCTGGCCCGCAATGTAGAGCAGAACCTGGGATATAAAGAGCCTTATAAAGGAACACCACAACGGTTACTACTAAACGAAGATGGCAGCAGTACGTTGCTGATGGAAAATCTTTCTTTCTTTAAACAGGGAAATACGCAGATCAATAAACTCCACACTAACCTGGGTGATATTGGTATTGCGCTGCTGGATACTATAGGGAGAGAAAACACCACCATGGCTGTTTCCAAGTACCAGGTAATTACAGGTATCTGCGAACCTTTTCAGTTGCAACGCCGTACCAAAAGTGAATGGGTGTTCCGCAACAAAATTGCAGCGCTTAATACCAACACCTGGCTCTCTTACGATTATATTCCCGGTGCCGCTGCATCATTTGTGTTGTTCAATGACTACCTCCAATACCTCGATACCGGTGGTTCAGACAAAGTACGTAAGCCTTTGAAGTTTGCTACAGATGCTAATTTCGTTTGTTATCGTTTTTACAAAGGCAAGATGGAAAGAATGTACCTGTTCGGCATGCCCGAAGTAACAAAGGGATATGCATGTATGATGGGTGCAGCAGATTATAATGCACAAAACGGTGTTTATGCGACGGTGTTAATTTCCCGCAAAGGGCTGGAAAAGAAAGCGAATATTGCCTGGATCTCCTTTTGAAAGCACAAAGCATAAAGCAAAAAGCTATTGTAGCGAGTGATAAAGCAAATAATATATCCGCTTTGTTAATTCGCTGCAATAGCTTTTTGCTTTATGCTTTACGCCTTATGCTTTCTACAACTCCGTCCATCCCTCCGGAATTTCCCCGAGCCGGAACTGATTCACCGCATTATGCGCCAGCCGCGTAGGTTCGGGTAAGCGGTAGCCTTGTATACATTGCTGTAATATCTCCAGACTACCCGGTACATCTATCCGGTGCCCGGGAGATACAAAAATGGGTTTGACTTTATTTTTACTGCGCAGTACCTCACCTAATAAATATCCTTGTTTATCTGTCAGTGGTGAATGGCTGCCTTTCTCCGGTCCCGGTTCTTCATAATTACCATACAGTTTTTTCTTGGCGCTGCCTATGGCAGGCTGGTTGGTTAATACGCCAAAATGGGCAGCAATGCCCATCCGGCGCGGATGTGCAATACCATGACCATCTACCACCAGGATATCCGGTTTTATGGGAAGCTGCTCCCAGGCATCCAGCAGGGCAGGTACTTCCCGGAAAGCCAGAAAGCCGGGTACATAAGGAAACAGTACTTCCTTTTTCACCAGGCTGTAACCCACTGGTGTAAGGGAGGGAAACTTCAACAATACGATGCCTGCATATACGGTGGTACTGAATTTATTGAAAGAAATATCTGCGCCGGCCACATAGTTTACCGGACCTGTGTAAGGAATGGTCTGTACCTGCGTTTGCATTTCCCGCTGAATACGCGTGGCTTCGGGGACTGTGAGCCCGTTATAGTTGATCATGGATATTGCTGTTTATGGTGCTATCAGAAAAGCTTCAGCTGATCCCCGTTCTTTGGAGGGGAGGGTTTAACCGCCTTTCCAAAAACGGTTCTGCCGCCGTACTGCCAGGAATTTTGCCGTTCCTGTTCTATCACTTTATCAAAATTGGTATTGGGCTCAAAGTCCTTTTCTATTTGCTGCGAGAGTGCAGATAATTTGCGGATGGCATCTTTCTTATCCGACTCACCGATTTTAGCCTTTTGCAGGGCTTCTTTGAGCGTATGGATGGTTTCATCGTAAATCCTGATGGGTACCGGGAAGGGATGACCATCCTTACCGCCATGGGCAAACGAAAATCGGGCCGGGTCATCAAACCGGGACGGGGTGCCGTGAATAACTTCACTCACCAGTGTGAGCGACTGTAACGTTCTCGGACCTACGCCTTCCAGCATCAGGAGTGCTTCAAAGTCGGCCGGACGTGTATCATGCGCCAATGCAAGCACACTGCCCAGTCTTTTCAGGTTTACATTTTCTGCTCTCACTTCATGATGCGACGGCATGATCAGGTTACGAATTTCCGGCAGGAGATGCGCCGGTTTCTCTTTTGTGAGCAGCAAAATACCCGACTTGGTCGCATCGGCCTGCAGATCGGTCAGGTTCAGGATTTGTCCCTGATTACGTCCGTAAATAAAAGTATGTGGTGCTTCGGTGAATGATTTAAAGGCGGAGGAGTGCCAGTGGTAACGCCTGGCCATACTGCTGGCGTCATTCATGCCCTGTTGTACTACCGCCCATTCTCCTTCATCAGAGAGGATAAAGGAATGCAGGTACAACTGAAAACCATCCTGTATGGCGGTGTTATCGACTTTGGCCGTGAGCTTGCTGCTATATACCAGCTGATCGCCGGGCAGGCCCGTTTTGTGGGCAATAGCGGTCAATTCTGCCGGCGTTTGTTTGCTATGGCGACCTTTGCCACCGCAGATATAAATACCCAGTTCTGCGGAACGGGGATTAATCGCTTTCTTTAACGCGCCCATTACACTGGTCGTAATGCCGGAAGAGTGCCAGTCCATGCCCAACACACAGCCCAGTGCCTGAAACCAGCAGGGATCACTGAGCCGCCTGATCACTTCCCCCTTACCGTAATCGGTCACTATGGCCTCTACAATGGCGCCGCCTAAAAGGCTCATGCGCTTAGCCAGCCAGGGCGGTACCTGTCCGTAGTGCAAAGGCAGATCTGCATATGATGGCATAATAAATTTATTAACTGGTTACAATGGATTCGACTGCACCTGGAACTGGAAAATATTCGTGTTCTTTAACAGAAAATCATCCAACTTTATCATTCTGCTGCGATGCCCCCGCACTGCGTAATTTACCTCTATGATATTTTCCTTTCTCACGACCACCAGCTTTTTATATTTCAGCTGAAAGCTCTGTAGGATATTGTCAACATCCATGTGTGGAAATTTCTCTTCATAAAAGTAAATTGTGTAGAAACGCTTATCATTTATTTCCTCAATTTTTCTTTCTAAAAACTCCAATACGATCAATACCATGAGCGAGCCTGCCAATGCTGTGCCAGCCAGCCAGTACTGGCTCATCCCCACCGCCATACCTATGGCTGCCGCGATCCAGATGGCCGCTGCCGTGGTAATACCATCGATCGTATAATCCCCTTTGAAAATTACACCCGCCCCGATGAAACCCACGCCTGTAAGGATGTTGGAGGCTACACGATCCGCAGAATTAGGAAAGCCCAGTTCCGCAGAAAGAATCGTAAATACCGCGCTGCTCATACATATCAACGTCATGGTACGCATGCCTGCTGCTTTGCGTTTATATTCCCTTTCCAGGCCCAGTACCGCACCCATGATCAGTGCTATCAGTACTTTGAGTATCTGATCTTCTTCGATGATCTGCAAGACATGTTTCATGTGATGAAAATATATTGTTACAAATGTAAGCGTTGGCACAATTCTTTCCCGTAAGAAAAAGGAATAGAAATTTAAACCGTTTGTCCAGACCGTTGTTATGACTAAGTCTGATAACCATAAATTTATTGCGTAATGGAACCCTTCTTCTACAAATCATGTGTGGTATTATGTATAGCTGGCATGCTCAGTATTTTTCTTTTTGCCTGCAGTGGCAGTAAAGAAGCCGGCCGGGAAGCTGATTCGGCAGCGGTGTCAATACCTACCGTTGATAGTACCAGTGTTATTCCCGTTGATACTACTAAAACCAAACCCGATACCGCCCGATTATAAAAGGTGATCCTGTTTAAGGTGTGACTTTGTTAACTAAGCTAACCTGATTTACTTCACCCTTAAACAACGGTATTATGAAAAAAGTCACGAACATGTTCCTGCTGGCCGGAGTCGTAGTATTATTTTCCGCAGCATGTGGCAACGGTAGTAAACCGGCGTCAGATTCAACGGTGACTGTAGAGGATACGGCT
>NZ_DATCVJ010000508.1:0-2915 GCF_036566945.1 Chitinophaga sp.
AAATCATCAAAATCAGTATAATCCTGAGTAAGACAAAAAATCGCTTCAATGGCTTTTTGCTTTCTCAAAAACAATATTTCCCTATCCCGCCACGTTATTTGCATATTTATTACTCCTATGAAGAAGTGCTGTCATTACTGGTTGGTAGCGATCCTGTTGCTGCTGCCACTTAGTGGATTTATCAACGAAGCTGATTTATATCGTGCACGGTTAAATGCTGCCAACATTGATCCGGACAAAATTTTCCTGCTGATAGATAAAAGTGACTATCGTTTGTATGTATACGAAGATGTGACGTTGAGAAAAATCTACAAGGTGGTATTTGGTAACCGCGACCAAACAGACAAACAAATTGAAGGTGATCGCAGAACGCCTGAAGGTACCTTCCACATTTTAAGCAAAAGAACAGATAAAAGCTGGAGTCGGTTTATGCTGCTGGACTATCCCAATGAGGTGTCCTGGCAGAAATTCCATCAGCGGCAATCTGCGGGCATGGTATCTGCTGATGCCAGCATTGGCGGAGCTATAGGCATCCATGGAGTAGAATATAATTCCGGTATCCGTGATAATTATGTAGAAGGCCAGATTAACTGGACCCTGGGATGTATCAGCATGAAAAATGCAGATGTGAATGAACTGTATGAGGTGATCAAAGTAGGCACCCCGGTGGTGATACGCCGGTAAGATTTTTGTGGATAATCAAAGGGGTGACTCCAGGCGGCAGCCAATCGTTGTAATTTAGCAACAGTAAGTAGTACGGCATCTAGTGGCGCAGGGTTACTGCACCATGACTCAAATATAAAACCGGCGGGTCAGATCCTGTGAAGAGCGCGCTCCACTCGTATGGTGCGCGCTTTTTTATTGCAGAAAAGTGGTGACTTCCGTCCTCCAGGCGGCGGAGTCTTTTCCGCAAAAGGATTGGTGGCCAGCATTAGGGAAAATGTGTAGCTTTTTTTGTTGCGTACCCAAATTGGAAAATACCGCCTGTGTTTCTGCAGGCATTACTCTTATATCTTTCTGGCCATAGAAATATAATACCGGCATATGTATTTGCCTGGCATAGCTTTCCGGCTTAAAGCCCGACCCCCAAAAGCCCAGTTCCACACCGCCCCAGAAAGTGAGCAATTGTGAAAATGGAGATGCCGGGAGGTGAACGGAGCGCATACGGCTTTTTACGGCGTCTGTAAGTGTTGCAAACGGGCATTGCAGGATCACTTTCTGCGGGGTAAGGCCATACTCCGGCACGGCCTTTAAGATAGCAGCAGCACCCATACTTACGCCCCAGAGTACTATTGGCAGCGGGCTTTTTTGTTGTACATAATCCCAGGCCAGCTTCACATCTTCGGCTTCTTTATAGCCTACGCTGCAGGTATATCCCTCGCTATTACCATGCGCCCGGAAATCCAGTAGGAAAGTATTATAGCCCAGTGCCCTGAAACGGTCGGCTTCCGGGAAGAGTGAACCTTTGTTGCCGTTGTAGCCATGAAAGAGGATGACGGTGCCTTTGGCGGCTTTAGCGGGAATCCACCAACCTTCCAGTCGTAGTCCATTTTGTGTGCGTAATAACACTGTTTCAAAGGGCACTGCAGGGCGCGTCGTAGTTGCCGATTTGGCAATGCTCACCCCAAACAGTACGGTGCGTAATTTTTCTCCCGTACTCATTTGTTCCGGCAGCTTATTCCGGCGACCGCCGTCATCATAAAAATGGGTGAATTTCCAGGCATGAAATGCCGTAATGATATTAAGTAACAGGAACAGGGAGAGGCAGGTCCAGGCTGCCCTTTTGAGGAAACGCTTCATACCGGATGAATCATTTATAACGAAGGGATGCAGAAATAAATTCCTGCATCCCTTATCAAAAAATCTAATAATAATTTACAGTTTGCCCCTCTTGATTTCGTCTACCACTGTAGGATCAAGCAGGGTAGAGATATCACCTAAATTATCCAGGTCGTTTTCTGCAATCTTGCGCAGGATACGGCGCATGATTTTGCCGGAGCGGGTTTTAGGTAAACCGTTTACAATCTGGATTTTATCTGGTTTGGCAATAGGTCCGATGATGCGGGCTACTGTTTGTGCGATATCTTTTTTAGTCAGTTCCTGATCGTGCGTGAGTCGTTCCATGATCACATACGCATAGATGCCCTGGCCTTTAATGTCGTGAGGATAGCCAACCACCGCGCTTTCCACTACACCGGCGTGCATGTTGATGGCATTTTCTACTTCAGCGGTACCGATACGGTGACCACTTACGTTGAGTACATCGTCTACGCGGCCGGTAATTCTATAGTAGCCATCTTCATCTCTGAGACAGCCGTCTCCAGTGAAGTAGAGGTTTTCGTAAGTGGAAAAATAGGTTTTACGGAAGCGGTCATGATCGCCGTAGGTGCTGCGCAGCATACCAGGCCATGGGAACTTGATACAGAGGTTACCGCTTACGCCGTTGCCTTTGAGTTCTTTACCGTTTTCATCTACCAGTATAGGTTGTACACCCGGAAGTGGCAAGGTGGCATAACCCGGTTTTTCTTTGGTGATACCGGCAATAGGAGTGATCATAATACCACCGGTTTCTGTTTGCCACCAGGTATCTACGATCGGGCATTTGCCTTTACCGATATTGTCTTTAAACCAATGCCATGCTTCCTCGTTGATTGGTTCGCCTACGCTGCCCAGTTTTTTGAGAGAGCTGAGGTCTTTATGGTTAACGGGTCCCAGACCGTAGCTCATCAGGCTGCGTATGGCGGTGGGAGCGGTATATAAAGTGTTTACCCTGAATTTGTCTACAATTTCCCACAATCTGCCGGCATCCGGATAGGTAGGCACGCCTTCAAACATGAGGGTGGTGGCGCCTGCGCTGAGCGGGCCATAGGCAATGTAGCTGTGTCCTGTGATCCAGCCAATATCGGCGGTACAGA
>NZ_DATCVJ010000509.1:0-2258 GCF_036566945.1 Chitinophaga sp.
CAGCTGTTCACTGCCGCCATATTTCTGCATCCTTCCCCCGGGGGATCGTTGTTAATTTGGCATTAAATACCACGAAATGGTGGTAACTTCGTTAACAAATCATTACTTTTGACTATTGATCGATTTTGTTTTCATTAATAACAATAGCAGTAAAATGGGGTACATAAAAGAGAAATTCAAGGTTAAAGCAGATGAACTTAACATTGAAGTCAAAGACCTAATCAAGAATCACGGCACTAAGAAGATTGAAGATGTAACATTGGCACAGGTTTACCAGGGTATGCGCGGTATAACCGGCCTGGTAACGGAGACTTCCCTCCTGGACGCCAATGAAGGAATTCGTTTTCGCGGATATTCTATTCCGGAATTAAGGGATCATTTGCCTAAAGCGCCGGGTGGTGCAGAACCGCTGCCGGAAGGTTTATTTTACCTGATGCTGATTGGTGAATTACCTACTGAAGCAGATGTACAATATCTGTCCAGCATGTGGGGTCGCCGTTCTCATGTACCCAACCACGTATTTGATGCTATTGAAGCGTTGCCTATTACTGCTCACCCGATGACCATGTTCAACGTGGGTATCATGGCGTTGCAGACAGAATCTTCTTTTGCACATGCTTATGCGGAAGGGATGAATAAAAAAGATTACTGGAGTTATACCTATGAGGATACCATGAACCTCATTGCCCGTCTGCCACGTATTGCTGCTTATGTGTATCGCCGCAAATATAAAGGTGGTCAGCATATACAGCCTAATGGCATGCTGGACTGGGCAGGTAACTTTGCACATATGCTCGGTTACTCTGACGAAGGATTCAAAGAACTGATGCGTCTTTATATGGTGATTCACGCCGACCACGAGGGTGGTAACGTGAGCGCACACACGACACACCTGGTAGGTTCCGCCCTGAGCGATGCTTACCTGTCTTTCGCTGCAGGCATGAATGGTTTGGCAGGTCCTTTACATGGATTGGCTAACCAGGAAGTAATCAAGTGGATCCTGCAAATGCGCGAAGAACTGGGTGGCGGAATGCCAACCAAAGAACAAATCGAAGCCTACGTACGCAAAACCTTATCCGATGGTAAAGTAGTACCAGGTTACGGTCACGCTGTTTTACGTAAAACAGATCCACGCTTTACTGCACAGATGGAGTTTGCGAAAAAACATCTCCCGAACGATGAACTGGTGAAAATTGTGTGGATGGTATACGAAACTGTTCCCCCAATTCTGCAGGACCTGGGTAAAGTGAAAAACCCATGGCCTAACGTAGACGCACATTCCGGCGCATTACTGGTACACTACGGCCTGGTAGAATATGAATTCTACACCGTATTGTTTGGTGTTTCCCGTGCACTGGGTGTACTGGCATCTCTTTGCTGGGACAGAGCTTTAGGACTTTCCCTGGAAAGACCAAAATCTGTTACCACAGAGTGGATGAAGCAGTTTGTTGAAGGTAAAGTAGACGCAATAGCCGAATAGTTATAATTGTTTTTTATTAAAAAAGGCAAGTGGTGAATTTTTACCATTTGCCTTTTTTATTTTTGTTCTTCATAAAAACGAAATTGCCATTTCTACTTTTACTGCTATATTATCCAATCCGATAGAATACCTGAAAGGCGTAGGCCCCCAGAAAGGAGAGCTGCTGCGCAAAGAAATCAAAGTGTATACTTTTGGCGACCTGCTGCAATATTTCCCTTTTCGTTATGTAGATCGCTCCCGGATAGATAAAATCGCTTCGCTGAGCGGGTATGAAGACTTTGTGCAGATCCGTGGTAAGATCATTAACATGGTAGTTATGGGCGAAAACAGGGCTAAGCGGTTGGTGGCAACTTTCAAAGATGAAACGGGCACCATTGATATGGTCTGGTTTCAGGGCTGGCAGTGGATGCAAAAATCATTGCGGGAAAATGTCGGCTACCTGGTATTTGGGCGCATCTCAGTATTTAATGGGGTAACCCAACTGGCGCATCCTGAACTGGATTTGCTCACGGAGGAAATTGCTACCGGAAAACAATTCCTGGAACCAGTTTACTATACCACCGAAAAACTGAAAGCCCGCGGACTAACGGCAAAGGCTATAGGAAAATTAACAAAGAACTTACTTGAACAATTATCTCCCCTGGAAATCAGGGAAAATATTCCGTTGGAGGTGTTACAGCAATATCGTCTCATGCCCCGGTCTATGGCCTATTTCAGGATACATCAGCCAGCTAATGAAGACGATGCAAGGCTGGCGCAGCGGCGGTTGAAATTTGAA
>NZ_DATCVJ010000510.1:0-6275 GCF_036566945.1 Chitinophaga sp.
GATTAAGAGCCGGTTGGGGTATTACCGGTAACCAGGAATTCCCTGCCGGAGCAGCACAGGCACAATATACCCTCACCCCTGGCAACAAAGCCAATCTGAGCAATGTAGCCAACCCTGATCTGAAATGGGAAGAATCCAAACAACTGAACGTTGGAGTAGATTTCGCCATCCTAAAAAACAGGTTAAGCGGTACAGTAGATTACTTCCTGAAAAATACCACCAATCTCCTGTTCAGCTTCCCGGCCATTCAACCAGCTCCGGCCTCCAGCTACTGGATTAATTTACCCGGTAAAGTGATGAATACAGGCGTGGAATTGTCACTCAAAGGTGCCATCGTTCAGAATAAAAACTGGCAGTGGAACCTGGGCGTGAATAGCACCTGGCTGAAAAACGAAATGTCTGGCTACTCCGGACCGACCGTAAATACTGGTTCTATTGATGGACAAGGTGTATCTGGTGTTACCTCACAGCGCCTGGCGAATGGCTATCCGTTAAACACTTTCTACCTGCGGAAATTTGAAGGCTTTGATGATAAAGGCATGAGCATCTATGCCAACGATGGTAAGACACTTTATTACATGACGAATCCCAATCCAAAAGTACTGCTGGGTGTAAATACCGATGTGCAGTATAAAAAATGGGGCCTGTCTGCCAGCTCTCATGGCGCATTTGGATTCCAGGTGTATAACAACACCGCCAACACCGTATTACCTATCGGCAACCTGGGTTCCAGAAATATTGCCAAATCACTGGTGGGTAATGGAGAATCACAAACCAACTCACCAGCCGCTTCTTCCCGCTACCTGGAAAATGGCAGCTTCCTGAAACTGGATAACCTGACCCTTTCCTACAACGTAGGACCTGTGGGCAAAGTATTCAGAGGAGCCGTTTTATCCCTGACCGGTCAGAATCTGTTTGTTATTACAAAGTATACCGGATTTGATCCTGAAGTAAATACAGATAAAAACATCAATGGTGTAAGCTCCTTTGGTATTGAGTATTCTCCTTACCCAACTGCCAGGTCCTTTATGTTTGGTGTAAACTTTACTTTATAATCTACTGCTAAAAAAGATCACAATGACGACGCAACATATATTCAAAACAGCCATGGTATTAGCCTGCACCGTTGGTTTTACGGCCTGCACGCTGAAGGAAGACCTGGGAAGTAATCTGAATCAACAACAGGCAGATTCCGTTATCCAGGCATCTCAGTTGTTAGGAAGTGCTTATGATAATTTGCAGAATGCCTACCAGGACTTTTCGCAAACCTGGGGGATGAGTGAAATCGCTACCGATGAAGCCCTTGGGCCCACACGTGGCGGAGACTGGGACGATAACGGTGTTTGGCGCGCCCTGCACCTGCATCAGTGGGATGCAGACCATGCGCATATACAAAATACTTTCAGTGCCCTGTTACTCGAGCAATTCAGTGCTACCAACGTATTATCTTTCCATCCTACATTAAGACAAGATGCAGAAGCCCGCTTTTTGCGTGCCTGGTCTATGTTTTCTGTGATAGATCTTTATGGCCAGGTGCCTTTCCGTAATCCGGGAGATAACCTGCTGGAAGCACCTAAAGTATACAATGCCGCTGATGGTGTGGATTTCCTCATCTCCGAGCTGAATGCGATTTTGCCTAATCTGCCGGATAAAGTAACCGCCAAGGATGCTTTCGTAGCTAACAAAGATGCTGCACGCTTCCTGCTGATGAAGATCTATCTCAACAAAGGCGCTTTCCTCAACAGGAAATCTCCCACTTTTGATGCCGCCGATATGCAAAAGGTAATTACGCTGGCAGACGAACTAACCGCCGCAGGCTATAGCATTCAGGCGAATTATTTTGAGAACTTCGCGAAAGATAATGATGTGAAATCTCATGAAAACATTTTCACGCAACAGAATGGTCCTGGTATCAGTAATACCCGTGCCGGTAACAACGTATACTGCCGCTGGATGTGCACCCTGCACTACAGCCAGAATCCAAGTGGCTGGAATGGTTTTACCACATTGTCTGATTTCTATAATTCCTTCGAAGCGACAGATACCCGCAGAGGTGGCGCTTATGCAGGTGTAACGAATGTTTCCGGTTTAAGAGTTGGTTTCCTGGTTGGTCAGCAATACGATCAGAATGGTAACAAAATCCTGGACAGAAGTCAACGTCCGCTTATTTTCACGCCTGAAGTAGAACTGAGAGCCACCGGCAGCCAGGTAGAAATGTCTGGTATCAGGGTTGTAAAATATCCACCTGATATGGGTTCTTCCGGTAGCGAGGCGACTAACGACTTTGTATTTTTCCGTTACGCAGATGCGTTGTTGATGAAAGCGGAAGCCCAGATCAGAACAGGAAGTGCAGGCGCTGCACTGTTGGTAGTAAATGATTTGCGTACCAAACGCGGTGCAACACCACTGCTCACGATTGATCTCACGCAACTGCTGGCCGAAAGAGGCCGTGAATTATACTGGGAAGGCTGGAGAAGACAAGATCTGATCCGCTTCGGTAAATTCCTCACACCATGGCAGCTGAAGCCAACAGACGATGAGAAAAACCTCCTGTATCCAATTCCTACCAGCGATCTCGCGGTAAATCCAAACCTGAAACAGAACCCAGGTTACTAATAATATTCTTTTGCCGCAGGCAGGATCTTTATGATCCTGCCTATCGGCAAAATTTCCTGCCACATACTGTTTATATAACTATTGCGCATGACATCCGTGATGCGATGGGGGAACTTTTTGCGTAGAAAATCAATCGTTCATATGTATACAAAAGCTCTGCTACGGCGCTCAGGATGGCTACTACTGCTGATTGCCTCCCTGTCAGTCCAGGCACAAAACCAGGTTAAAAAGATCGGCAAAATAAACACGGTCAAAATTTCCGGGCAGCAAATCAGCATCAGTGCAGAAAATGCGTTCGCGGAAATTACCGTGTACAGTCCAGCTGTTATCCGCGTAAGAATGGACCAGCATCCGCTACCCGCCGACTTTTCCTATGCCGTTATTGCCAAACCGGTTACTACCCGATTACAGACTACGCAAAATGATAGTGAAATTAAAGTCATCACGGACTCTTTACAATTGCGCATCACAAAAAATCCTTTTTCTGTCCATTTTTATACCCCTTCGGGAGAAGTGATTAACGAGGATGAAGCCGGGTTAACTACCTCCTGGATTGGAGATGATGTGACTACCTACAAAAAAATGCAGGAAGGCGAAAGATTCATTGGACTGGGAGAAAAAACCGGCAACCTGGATCGTAAAGGAGAAGGCTATACGAACTGGAATTCAGACAAGTTCGGATATGCTACCAATCAGGACCCTATCTATGCCACCATTCCTTTTTATGTAGGGATACATCATCATATTAACTACGGTATTTTCTTCGACAATACTTTCCAGAGCGATTTTAACTTCGGCGCCAGCAACAATCGATTTTCTTCTTTTGGTGCAAGAGGAGGGGAGATGAACTACTATTTTATCTATCATCCGCAAATGGCCGATATCATTGCTTCTTACACTGCCCTTACCGGTCGTATGCCAATGCCGCCCCTGTGGAGTCTTGGTTATCAGCAAAACCGCTATAGTTATTACCCCGATACGGAAGTATTGCGCATTGCACAAACCTTGCGGGAGAAAAAAATACCGGCGGATGGTATCACCCTCGACATCCATTATATGGATGCTTACAAGCTTTTTACCTGGAACAAAGATCGTTTCCCGAATCCTTCCCAGCTTACCAAACAGCTGGATAATATGGGATTCAAAATCACCGTAATTGTAGATCCAGGCATTAAAGTAGAAGAAAGATATGCCGCTTATGAAAACGGTAAAAAAGAAAATATCTTCATTAAATACAGTGATGGGCAAAACTATACCGGTCAGGTATGGCCCGGCTGGTGCCACTTTCCGGACTTTACCAGCGTAAAAGGCCGTGACTGGTGGAAGGGACAAATTAAATCGTATATGCGTGACGGTGTGCGCGGCATATGGAATGATATGAATGAAATAGCCACCTGGGGACAGAAGATGCCCGACAACGTGATCTTCGATTACGAAGGACATCCGGTAACCCATCAGCAGGCACACAATATATATGGTCTGCAAATGGTGCGCGCCAGTTATGAAGGTAGCAGGGAAGAACTGAAGAAACGTCCTTTTCTTTTAACGCGGGCTGCCTACGCAGGATCTCAACGCTACAGCGCCATATGGACCGGCGACAACCGGGCAGAAGAAGATCATATGTTATTGGGCGTTCGTTTACTGAATAGTTTAGGGGTGAGCGGTATGCCTTTTTCCGGTATGGACATTGGCGGTTTTACCGGCAACCCCACCGTGAGCCTGTATGCCCGATGGATGCAGATAGGCGCCTTTATTCCTTACTTCCGTAATCATACCGGCGTTAATACCAAATCATCCGAGCCCTGGGCTTATGGAGAAGAAGTACTGGAGATTACCCGCAACTACGTGAACCTGCGCTATCTTCTGCTTCCGTATCTCTACAGCTCCCTGAATGAAGCTACCCGCACCGGCATGCCGGTAATGCGCACCCTGGCCCTCACCAATACTTTTGATCCCAAAGTATATGATACCCGCTTCCAGAATCAATATGGATATGGCAGCGCTTTTATGATCGCACCTTTCGAGAGTACAAAAGAATTCGGTTCCATCTATTTCCCGGAAGGGAAATGGTATAATCTTTACAACGACAGTATCACCAACGGCAACCAGGAAGTGATTACTCCGCTGAACCTGAAAACACTGCCGGTATATGTAAAAGAAAGCAGCATTATACCTATGCAGTCGCTGATACAAAATACCGCTGAAAAGCCATCAGACACGCTGTTTCTGCACATCTACAAAGGCAATCAAACACACGCCTTTGTTTATTACGAAGATGACGGCGAAAGTTTCGATAATGAAAAAGGCGTTTTTTATCAACGCACCATCACCTACAACCCGGCAGACAAAAAAATTATACTGGAAAGAACAACCGGTAGTTATGCGTCTAAATTTCATCACATCAAATTGTTACTCCACGGATTTAATGAGCAAAAAAGTATAACCGTTAACGGTAGTCCGCTATCGTTGCAAACAAACGGCTATGCTTTCCTTTCGCCTATTTCCCGTTTTGACCCGCAAGGGTTTTCTATTCCGGCAGAGCGTTGTACTGTACAACAGGCAACCTTTGATAATGGTAATCAGCTCATTAACGTGGATTTGTAATAAAAGGAACGGCCCCCTGGATTTTCCGGGGGGTCTTCTTTATATTTGGGCATGAAATATTTAGCCTTTATTCTATTCATTGGACTTACTGCCTGTCATTCTTCTCCGAGTAAACAACCTATAACAGTAACGAATACACGTGATTCCATTTCCAACCCCGACTTACATCGGCTGCTTAGCCTCTACAATGATATAAATGCAGATACCCTGGAAGTAGCCTCGCAAACGGGTGAAGATGTAAGCGCCTGGAAATATAGTGGCACCCTGATCGATACTGCGCTCCTTCCCTTATTGCCCGCAGTGCTTCGCGTATATGAACCTTTCTTTTATGCCTGTTATAAATTTGATCTGGACACCAATACCATCGGTTTAATTACCAGAACCCCTTCTGAATACGAGTCTTCCTCCATCAAATTATTTGCCTTACATAAAAAAACCAATACCATTACTTTTGAAACGGAGCTGGCCGATTCCTGGGGAGATGCCGGCGACGCCGTAAACATAAGCTCCTGGCTATATCGTAATAAGGAAAGCCGCTGGATGGGCATCCTTGAAAAATCTAACTACAGTGAGGATTTAGAAGATACCACGGCGCCCATTTCAGAAACATACGACTACTACCATTTTAAATGGAACGGTAACCGGATTGATACTATCAGTACAGATAGTTCCACGCTGGTAGCGGTTTATAAACAGATTTCTCCAGAGAAGAAGAAATAAAAGATCCCCGTTCTGTAACAGGAGAAAGCAAGTTGATTTTAATCAAAACCCTGATATTCAATTACATGAAACCCCTTTATTCCTGGAAATCCCTTTTCTGACGCATACTCCCGCCTTTGACAAGGGTATGAACAAAGATGTTATCATCAGCACCGTATAGCAACCCTGCGAATAAATCGGTGAACTAATTTGGGGGTGACGACTGTGGTTAATTTTATGATAGAGCATAAATTTAAGGGGGGAAAACAGAAAACTTCTTTACGCTATAATTGATTATCAATTATAGCGTAAAGAAGTTTTTCTGATATTAAAGCGCTCATATTTTTAATGTGACA
>NZ_DATCVJ010000511.1:0-2180 GCF_036566945.1 Chitinophaga sp.
GTGAATGCCTGCAGCTCAAAAACAGACGACGCCAAGCCAACCAGCAGCTTTTCCTTTAAACTGGATAAGGATACTTATCAGTCCAACGCTACCGAAGCATATATCACCGATACCGTGTATGCTGGCATGAAAACCCTGGTAATAGATGGCGTGACCAATAACTTCGGCTACCATATGGAAATGATGATTACATTCCCTAAAGATACCCTTACTACCGGCTCATTCGAGGGTGTAGAAATGTCCCTGATGCAAATACAGCAAAAGGAATTGGGGTATACCGGTCAAAATATCAAAGTAAATATAACGAGCATTAATAGTAAACATGCGGAGGGAACTTTCTCCGGTGTATTATCAAATGGTGATACTGAAAAACCTTTAACGGACGGGACTTTCAAAGTCGAAATTTATTAAACATCTTTTTTAGATGACTTATCACATGGCCCTGCCTATAAAGGCGGGGCTTTTTCGTATATACGTTAAGGTTATATTATTTCTCTTTATTGTTTACCCTCAGTTAACAATAAATTTGTACCCCCTTTTTTCGGCTCTGTTAACATTAAAGACAAATAGAGAGGAGAATATGATATTATTTTAACCCAAAAAATAAAAAACAGCCGATTTTAAGCTTGCTTTATGTACTCCTTAACAATTCCGTAATAATCTGTTAACATTCTGGTTGTTTTAGACTGTTTCCTTTGCACCTGTAAATACTTACAAACAGTTTATGAAATCATTCTTTACGCTATTAGTTAGCTTCCTTGTAATCATTTTTTACAACAACGCGCAGGCGCAGGTAACTACATCTGTGATTTCGGGTAAAGTATCCGATCCGGGTGGTCAGGCTATTCCTGGCGTTACAGTAGTAATAGTAAACAACAGTACCGGCGCTAAATCCGGTGTACAAACCAACACAGACGGCCGCTATAATCTGCCGAACCTGAATCCGGGTGGTCCTTATACCATCACGGTTTCATTCATTGGATATAAGAAAGAAGTAAAATCAGATGTTAACCTCGGACTGGGAACTACCAGTTTCAACTTTAAATTACAGGAAGAATCAACAGCCCTGAGTGAAGTAGTTGTTACAGGTAATGCAGGCGGTGGTAAATCCAGCGGTACCAAAATAGGACAGGAGCAGATCAAAACGCTTCCTTCCCTGAGCCGCAGTCTGCAGGACCTTACTAAAGTAACTCCACAGAGCAACAACAACTCCTTCCTCGGTACCAACTACCGTTACAATAACGTAACCCTGGATGGTGCTATCAACAATGACGCAATTGGTTTCAGCCCTTCCTTAGGTGGACAGAGCAGCACCAGCGGTCAGCCAGGTAGCAGCACCCGCACTAACCCGGTATCACTGGATGCGATCCAGGATGTACAGGTTTTACTGGCTCCATTCGATGTGAAAGTAGGTAACTTCCTCGGTGGTAGCGTAAACGCGGTAACACGCAGCGGTACCAACGAAGTACATGGTTCCATATATGGTTACGGCCGTAACGCCTCCATGATTGGTAAAAACAACGCCGGTGACGGTTCTAAATTACCAAGCGATTTTCATGAATACCAGACAGGTGTTCGTGTAGGTTTCCCTATCATCAAAAACAAATTATTCTTCTTCACCAACGAAGAAATTACCCGTCGCGTTGATCCGGTGATCCTCGCTGCCGGCTCTGCTGACAACGGCGGTATCTTAACAGAAAAAGATGCAGCTGATATCACTGCTTTAATGAAAAGTTATGGTGTAGATCCGGGTACCGCAGGTAACACCAGCATCTATTCCAACTCTAATAAATTCTTTAACAGATTAGACTGGCATATCAACGGAAAACACCAGTTGTCTATCCGTAACAATACCATTACATCTGAAGCCACCAACCTGGAACGCGATCAACAGAACTTCCGTTTCAAAGGCATCGATTTCAAACAAACCAATAACCAGAGTTCTACAGTAGCTGAACTGAAAAGTAACTTCAACAGCTCGCTGTCTAACAGCTTGATCCTGGGTTACTCTTCCGTTCACGATTTCAGAGATCCCTTGTCTGATCCTGCTACACCGCAGATCCAGATCAAAGGAAGAACACCAGGTTCTACTATCTTCCTGGGTACTGACCGTGAAGCAAGTATCTTCAACATGAAACAAAAAACATTTGAAGTTACTGATAACGTGACCATATTTAAAG
>NZ_DATCVJ010000512.1:0-8181 GCF_036566945.1 Chitinophaga sp.
ACCAGTCTGCGTGCCAGTATGGCTATTCCTTCCATTTTTACCGCCGTAAAGATCGGTAATCGCAAATTGGTAGATGGGGGTGTAGTGCGTAACTTTCCCGTGATCACCGCCAAAGATATGGGGGCGGATATTGTTATTGGCGCCAATGTGAGCGGCGGTTTACGCAAGGCAGATCAATTGGTGACACCCTTTGATATCCTTTACCAGCTTGGTTTTTATAAGGATGCAGACGACTTTCAGAAAGCAATAAAGCATTGTGATATTTATATACCGATGAACAAGGAGCTGGAAAATTATTCTGCTGCGAGTTTTGGTAGCGTGGATTCCATTATTGAAGCGGGGCAGCGAAAAGGGAGAGAGTTGTATCCTGTTTTTAAACACCTGGCAGATTCACTGAATGCATTGTATCCGGAAGGACCCTTTGTAGAAAACCGATTGCCATTTTCTGCAGATATAGAACTCAGTAGTATCCGTGTAAGTGGCCTGGTACATTCTGACCAGAAATTCTTTTTACAAAGACTGCACCTGAAACCTAATGGTTGTTATACATCAGCACAGCTAAGAAATGCGATCCTCAACGTATATGGTACCCGTTTTTATAAACTCATCACCTACAACCTGGTGCCGGAAGGTTACGGTAAAAGCAGGATGGATATTACGGTAGAGGAAAATCCGCTTACCTATGTGAAGGTGGCGCTGAACTATAATACATTCACTGGTGCCAATGCCATTGTAAACCTCACCCAGCGTAATTTCATTGTGCCTAACTCCCGTTCATTTGTAACAGTGGCTATCAGTGAAAATCCGCGCCTGGAAGCAGAATACTTCAAGTACCTGGGACGCAGCCGGAACTTTGGATTTGGATTAAGTACCTATTATGAAAATAATGGTCTTACTTTTTATGGCGATGATTTTGAAAAGCAGCAACCCTATCGCAGTAAATATGCGAATGTGAATATGGATGTGCAGTATACCCTTAACCGGAATATGTCTATCGGCGCCGGTACCCGCTGGGAATACATCAAATACAAACCGCAGTTTTCCAATTTTCAGGATGTACGCGGCAGTACCAATCAGTTGAATACTTATTTGTATTACGGGATTAATTCGCTGAATCAGAAAATATATCCTACCAAAGGATTTTTGCTGGATTTTGAAGGCGGATTTATTTACAATCAACATTCTGGTATCAAGGTAAGTGTAGATGGGGTAGAACAGGACCTTGATAGTTTAGGGGTTCGTTTCAACGACTACCAGCGTTTTGTGCTGAACATGAAATATTATATTCCGATGGGTCGTAAGTCGGCCCTGGAGCTGGATGGTAACATTGGTTATAATCTGCATTATAATGAGTCGGTGGTGAATGGGTACGTAGTGGGCGGCATGAGTAATGTAGCACGCAACCAGGTGCCTTTTGTGGGCTTATACGAAGGGGAGGTGATTACACCGAAAATAGGGGCGGTGCAGGTGGCCTGGCAATATGAATTTATCCGGAATATATTTGCGATTCCACGCGTAGGCGCCGCTATTTACGATGGTGAGTTAACAGGCGGGAATCGTTATAAGTATCTGAGTGGTTATGGGCTGGGAGCTGGCTATAGCAGCCGGTTGGGGCCTATTGAAGCGACTATGATGTATAGTGATCAGTCGGGGAAGCTCAAGTTTTATGTGAATATGGGATTTAATTTTTAGCTGTTAGCTATTAGCTTTTAGGAAATGCAGCGAAGATCATCAGATATTAACTAACAGCGAATGGCCAAAACTTAATCTTCGCTGCATTTCCTAAAAGCTAAAAGCTAAAAGCTAAAAGCTAAAAGCTGCATCAATGCATTCTATCACCGCGCACATCAATATTCAGGAGAATTTCTGCTTCCATCTTCAGCCATTCCTGCCAGCGGTTTCTTACTTTATCTTCCGGGAAATATTCGTTGGCGAGATCGATAAATAACCTGTAGTGACCTGCTTCCGAGATCATGAATTTGCGGTAGAATTCGCGCATGTATTCATCTTCCAAACCTTCACTCAGCAGGCGAAAGCGTTCGCAGCTGCGGGCTTCAATCAATGCAAAGATGAGTAGTGCATCGAGGAAGCTGTCATCGGCATGGCCGCCTTTTACGCGGTTATCCATCAGGGCATTTACATATTCATCTTTTCGTTGCCGGCCCAGTGACAGGCCACGTTTTTTCATTTCCGCAAGTACCTGCCGGAAGTGGCCCCATTCTTCCGTAACAATGGGTGCCAGTTCTTCCACCATTTTTGTTCTTTCTGGATTACGCTGAATGAGCGAGATAGCAGAAGATGCTGCCTTTTGTTCGCAATAGGCGTGGTCCGTGAGAATGTCCTGCAATGAAATGGCTGCCAGATTTACCCATCGTGGGTCAGTTGGTAGTTTCAGTCCGAGTATAGATACTTTGCTCATGTTAATATATCCGTTTGCTGGTCGCTTTTTTGCGAAGATAACGGCAAAGTTTAAATTGTGCATCGCTAAAGACAGATCTATGACGCAGGACCGTACCTCTTTTTTAACACGTTTGCTTGATGAACGCAGGGAGCAACAGGCTTTCCGGGAATTACGTTTGCCGGGAGATAAAGTGGATTTTTGTTCCAACGACTACCTGGGACTGGCCAGGAATGCGGACGTACGTGCCGGTATTCATGCCTTGATGGAGGCGCGTCATCCTGCGCATGGCAGCACCGGATCGAGGCTGCTGGCCGGAAATTATCAATGGATAAACGATATAGAAAAAGATCTGGCCAATTTTCATCAGGCGCCTGCGGGACTGTTATATAATTCCGGCTACGACGCCAACCTGGGCGTATTTTCCTGTTTGGGCAGAAAAGGGGATACCATCATCTACGATCAGCTGATACATGCCTCTATTCGCGACGGGGTGCGGTTGTCCGCGGTACAGTCTTTCTCTTTTCTGCACAGCGATGTCACCGATCTGGAGAAGAAACTGAAAAATGCGGGCGGGAATATATTCGTTGCGGTAGAATCAGTATACTCCATGGATGGAGACCTGGCACCGCTAACGGCCATTGCCGCGCTTTGCGGGCAATATGGCGCGCATCTGATTGTAGATGAGGCCCATGCTACCGGTATCATCGGCCACAGGGGAGAAGGGCTGGTACAGCAGCTGCAATTAACCGATGCATGCTTTGCACGTATACATACTTTCGGTAAGGCAGTAGGTTGTCATGGCGCTGTGGTACTTGGATCGGAGATCTTACGTGATTACCTGATCAACTTCTCCCGATCCTTTATCTATACTACCGCGCTCCCGCCGGCAGCACTGGCCGCCATAGAAGCTGGCTATGCTGCATTTCCTTATATGTCTGCCGCAAGAGAGCAGTTATCGGCCCTCATCCGTCAATTCCAGGCGGGGTTGCAAAACGTGGAGTTGCTGGCAGGAAACACGCCTATACAAGCCGTGCTCACCAGGGGCAATGACCATACCCGCAAAATAGCCGGCGCATTGCAGCTGGCAGGGCTGGATGTGCGGCCCATACTGCATCCTACGGTGCCTAAAGGATCGGAGCGACTACGTATAGTGCTGCATAGTTTTAATACCCCTGAAGAAGTAGACCGGCTTATAAAAGTATTACAGGCATAAGCGGTTATGAATCAAATTTGATGTATTTTACATATTACATCCGATACGTAATATGAGAATCATACCCACAATTATTACCGCCGCAGTTACCTTATCACTCTCTTACGCTTTCAGCCATAAACTGGGACAAATACCACCCCTGGGAAATTTGTTAAGTCCGCAAACGGGCTTCTGGCAAAATGCAGAACCGATTGGTGAATTTCCCCGGGAAAAACTGGTATTGCCGGGATTAAGCGGCAAAACAGAAGTATGGTATGATGACCGTATGGTACCGCATATTTTTGCGGAAAATGAGGCCGACGCCTATTACGTACAAGGATATGTAACGGCACGCGACCGGCTGTGGCAAATGGAATTGCAGACCTACGCCGCCGCAGGACGTTTGTCTGAAATACTGGGACCTAAACTGATACAGTATGACCGCAGGCAACGCCGCCTCGGAATGGTGTATGCTGCAGAAGGTACTGTTCAGCAAATGATGGCCGACCCGGCTTCTAAAACGGCGGTAACATCCTATGCTGCCGGCATCAACGCCTACATCGCCACGCTTACACCCGCCACCTATCCGGTAGAATATAAGATCCTTGACTATAAACCGGAACAATGGGATGTGATTAAATCCGCGCTGCTATTGAAATACATGGCACATGACCTCGCCGGATTTTGTGATGACCTCGAATATACCAATGCGCGCCGACTGTTTTCCATGCAGGATTTCAACCTGCTATACCCGGACTTTCACGACGCCACCGACCCGATCATTCCGAAAGGTACCTCCTTTGCGACCGCGTCAGCCCGGGCCACTCCGCCGCCTGACAGCATCGTAGCCGCAGATGCCGCCTTCATGAAATTTAATATGGATAAACCAGATCCGGCAAATGGTAGTAATAACTGGGCAGTAGCCGGCAGTAAAACCCGCTCAGGCGCTCCTATCCTCTGTAGCGATCCTCACCTGGGATTATCACTGCCCTCGCTCTGGTACGAAATACAGCTGCATACCCCCGACATGAACGTATACGGCGCCTCTCTTCCCGGCGCTCCCGGCGTGATCATCGGCTTCAACGACCATATCGCCTGGGGTGTTACCAACGGAGAAGAAGATGTGAAGGATTACTACCGCATGCAGTTCCGAAACGGTGTTTCTGAATACTTGTACAACGGCAGCTACCGCAAAGCAGACCTGCGCGTGGAAGACATCAAAGTGAGAGGTGGCGCCACCATCCACGATACCGTTGCCTATACCGTTTTCGGCCCTGTTATCTTCGATAACACCTTTCCCGATAAAACTACCCGGCAAACATTTCTGGCCATGCGCTGGAAAGCACTGGACCCCTCCAACGAGCTGGGTACCTTTAATCAGCTAAATAAAGCCCATAATTACGACGATTACGTGGCGGCCCTCCGTACCTATACCTGCCCTGCCCAGAACTTCGTATTTGCCGATAAAGCCGGCGATATCGCTATCTGGCACAACGGACAATATCCCCTGCGCTGGAAAAATCAGGGTAAATGGATCATGCCCGGCAGCGATAGTACCTACGCATGGCAAGGATATATTCCGCATGAGGAACTGCCGCATATTAAAAATCCGACCCGCGGCTTCGTCAGCTCCGCCAACCAACGCGCTACCGACAGCACTTATCCATATGCACTATACGGTGAATACGATCTTTACCGCGGCGCACGCATCAACGAAAAACTGGCAGCCATGAGCGCCATCACCACACAAGACATGCAGCAGCTGCAAAACGATGATAAAAACCTCTTTGCCGCCGCCGCCATGCCGATGATCCGCAAACATATCGACAGCACTTCCTTCACCGCCGCAGAGCAGCCCTACTGGCAACTGCTTTCCTCCTGGGACTTTATGGCTACGCCAGACAGTAAAGCCGCCACCATTTTTAATCAGCTCTGGGCTCACCTGGAAGATACCATCTGGCAAGATGAGCTGCGTCCGAAAGACACCACCATCCTGACTTATCCGCAGTCTATTACCACACTGCAACTCTTATTACGCGATACCTCTTTTCACTTTATCGATAATATCAACACTCCGCAAAAGGAAACATTATCGCAGTTGCTCCACGGCGTATTCGTTACTACCGTCAAAGAACTTGCAGAGCTGAACAAAGCCGGCAAACTGGAGCTGGGCAAAGCCCGCGGCACAGATATTAATCATCTTTCCCGCGGTATCCCCGCCTTCAGCGCATTGCACCTGAATACCGGCGGCGGACAACATATTGTCAACGCTACCAAACAAACACATGGTCCTTCCTGGCGCATGGTAGTACAGCTTTCTGATAAGACTGAAGCCTTTGGTATTTACCCCGGTGGACAGAGCGGAAATCCGGGTAGTCCGTTTTATGATAACAGCGTAAATGATTGGGTATCGGGTAAGTATTACCAGCTGCATATTTTTAGTCAGGAAGAAAAAGATGAGGCTGTAATTCGCTACAAGCTTGTGTTTACAGGGAAGTGATAAAAATAGTTTCAACAAAATTTGGCTGGAAATAAATAATTCCTATCTTTGCACTCCGTTACAGAAAACGGGGTATACGATTCCCTAGCTCAGTTGGTAGAGCAATACACTTTTAATGTATGGGTCTTGGGTTCGAGTCCCAAGGGGATCACTGGAGAAACTTGAAACCTGCGCGCCGCGCGGGTTTTTTGTTTTTGGTCTATTTGTTAGTCTATCAAAGTGCGGATTCGCTGTTTCGGTTTACTTGGTTTTATTCGGGTTGACTTGTCTATATAAATTTAGTGATTTTATAGGAACTTAGGTATTAATCTCTAGTGCTTTTACGCACCACTTTAGTTTTTTCCTGTATAACTTCCGTATATTGAAGAATTACGATTTTAGCTTAAAATGCGATAATGGCAACAAAAGACTACATATTGATTTCAGTAAGTATTTGTGCTTTGATACTCTCCTTTATATCCCTTATTGTGACACTGGTTCAGAAAAACAAGGAGACTAAAAGAACAATTAGAAAAACCTTAACAGATACTTTGGAAAGTATCTCAAAGATTGATATTGAAACGACAAAGCTTAGAACATCAAAAGAAATTGACCCGTATTCAGAGGGGGCAATATCCTTAAGGCGTAGGTATAATTCTCAGAGACGTGTTCTAATTGCGCATGGAGATTTTCTCATATTGCGCTATGACAGCCTTGCCACTGAAATAGACTGTAATATTTTAGCAAGTGCATATGCAAATATTGGTGACCAAGACAAAGCCGAATATTTTTGGCAGAAGGCAGTGGACAAATCGGTATCATTACCAATTAAATTAATGAATTTGCGTGGTTTTGGACTTTTTCTATTTAGCCACAATAAAGTGGAGCTAGGAAGACAAATGTTTAATGAAGCAGTATCACTTGGATTGACTAGTAATGATGAAAATAAAGCCATCTTGAATGATACTTATCTTATGCTCTGTGATGTAGAAAAAGAATTTGGCAGCAAAGAAAAATACGAAGCTAGTTTAAGCAAGGCCATAGAAATTTGGTCGACAATCAACAATATAAGAAGAAAGGATGAGGTGTTCGTAAGAATGCGAAGAAAGTTACCCGAAGCTGATATCAAATAGCGGACTGCATAACACAATGTAATTCAATCTCGAAATATGCACCAAGGAAATTGTAGACTTTGCACAGAATTCGGCCAACTGACGTATGAACATGTTCCACCAAGGGTAGCCTTTAATAAGAATACTCGTTTTAAAAGTGTCCCTTTTATGGAATACATGAAGGAATCGAATCCTCTGGAAAGTAAAATCAAAGGAAAAATTGAACAGGGTGGTATTGGTTATTATTCTTTATGTGGCAGGTGCAATAGTTTTTTAGGAAGAAATTATGTAACCGATTATCAGAAGTATTCAAATACATTTATTGAATTTGCAAAAAAAAATGAGTTTAACCTATTTGAGTTCACAATGCATAATTTTAATGCGTTGAAGGTGCTGAAGCAAATAGTATCTATGTTTTTTTCCATAAACGATGATACGTTTTCGGAAAATAATAGAGAGGTCGCAGAATTTGTACTTGATTCGGAATCAAATAAATTATCAGAGCGAATTAGAGTTTTCAACTACTTAAATACCGAGGGACAGTTTAGAAACCTTCCGGTAATGGCATTAGGCAATTTGAGTTCAAAAGGAGTAGTAATAGCAACTGAATTAGCCTTTCCCCCTTTGGGACATGTGTTAACAATTGATTTTGATGGACAATTACCCTTTCATCAGGAGATAACATCATTCAAAGATTACAAATTTGATGAAACTATTTCGTTTGACTTCAGAGTATGCCGTCTGCCAACATATCTTCCATTTTTATTGGACTATCGAGACAAAGAAACAATTAAGGAATTAATTGATAAATCAGTATAGTTCACAGTTTACCGAATTAGGTGGATCCAGTCTTTACCATTTTAATGACCTATCGGCTCCTCCTGATTTAGTGCCAGAGGGGCATAGAGGATTCTATTATTTCTGTTACTTCTAACTCTCATGGCTGAAATCCCGGAGAGGTGATATTCGTTATACAACCGATCTTTTTTTCCTTTCT
>NZ_DATCVJ010000513.1:0-7893 GCF_036566945.1 Chitinophaga sp.
TTAAACGGGTTTCTGTTGCCAGATATGGAATAATGGCCGCAGGATAATGCGGCCGGTATTTCACATAATTATCTACACGTGTGCTAAAACGTTCCGTATTTTTCATGATAATGAAGTTAAGGTTATTCTCCTAAACCTTTAGGCTTCTTGTCTTCATTACCATTGGCTTCCAGGTCCGCCAGTTTCTTCTTACCGTAAGCCATTTTAGTGATGAGTACATATAATACCGGTACGGTAAAAATACCCAATAATGTAGCGGCCAGCATACCGCCTACTACGGTAAAGCCTATATTAACACGGGAAGCAGCACCGGCGCCTTTCGCCAAACACAAGGGCAACACCCCTAAGATGAAGGCGAAGGAAGTCATCAGGATAGGACGCAGACGCAGTTTCACCGCCTCCAGCGTGGCATCCAATAATGGCATACCTCTGTCTACACGCTCTTTACAGAACTCAACGATTAAGATGGCATTTTTTGCGGCCAACCCAATGAGGGTAATCAAACCAATCTGAGAGTATACGCTATTGGCCTGTTTGGTTAATGAAAGGGCCAGGATGGAACCGAATAATGCAATAGGCACCGCCAGCAGTACAGAGAACGGGACCGACCAGCTTTCGTACAGAGCGGTGAGCAGCAGGAATACAAACAGGATAGATAAGCCGAAAATCAGAACGCTACTGTTGCCCGCTTCAATTTCCTGTAAGGATACGTTGGCCCACTCGTAGCCGAAGTTTTCAGGCAGCACTTTGGCGGCCACTTCTTTCAGAGCGTTGATGGCATCACCACTACTATAACCTGTTTTACTATCACCGTCAATTTCCACGGAGCGATACAGGTTAAAGTGGTTGATTACCGGCGCACCGGCTGATTTTTTCGTGGTGATAAGGGCGCTGAGTGGCACCATCGAACCTGTATTATTTCTGACATAATAGGTGTTCAGGTTATTGATGCTGGTACGGTATAAAGAGTCGGCCTGCAGCACCACGCGGAAGCTGCGGCTAAACTTTGTAAAGTCGTTTACATAGAGTCCGCCGAGGAAAGTTTGCAACGCATTGAATACATCGCTCACGGCTACACCGAGTTGCTTACATTTATCGCGGTCTACGTCCACATTGAACTGTGGCGTATTGGCGCTGAAGAAAGCATATGCGCGGGCTATTTCCGGCCTTTGGTTGGCCGCCATCAGGAACTGGCCCATTACCTGCAGGAACTGGTTGATATCCGGATTACTCCGTTGTTCCAGGATAAAGGAGAACCCGCCCGAAGTACCTAAGCCACGCAGGGTAGGCGCCGGAATACAAATAACATTCGCCCCTATAATTCGGCTGGTAGCCATTTGAATACGGCCTAATACAGTACCTATATTATCGCCTACTTTGTAACGTTCATCCCAGGGTTTGAGACTCACGAAGAAAGTACCGGAGTTAGGCTTGGTGGCGTTGGCCACGAAGTTGATACCGGTGATGCCGAAGAAGTGAATCACGGCACTGTCTTTCAACAAAATATCACTGATCTGCGCCACCACTTCTTTGGTTCGTTCAGTAGAAGAGGCTTCCGGCAGTTCCAGTGCGATATACAGGGCGCCCATATCTTCCTGAGGCACAAAGGTGGTAGGTGTTTTCCGGAAGAGATAGAAGGCCGCGACAAAGATCGCTGCCATGATAATAAGTACCACCGGCGTTTTGCGGATAGAGTACATCACCCCCTTGCCATATCGGTTGGTCACCCGTGTAAACCACTCATTGAATTTAAAGAAGAGTTTATTGAGGCCATGCGATTTTTTTGTCAGATGGGCCGGTCTTAATAATATGGCCGTTAGAGCGGGTGTTAATGTCAATGCCAGGAATGCAGACAACAACACCGAAAAAGCGATCGTTAACGCAAACTGCTGATACAATCGTCCGCTTACACCGGGAATGAATGCCACGGGCACAAACACGGCTGCCAGGATGAGTGCAATGGCAATTACCGGTCCCTGTACCTCCGACATGGCTTTAAAAGTGGCATCTCTGGGCGACATCAGGTCGGCATCGATATGGTGCTGCACCGCCTCCACCACCACAATGGCATCATCCACCACAATACCGATGGCCAGTACGAAACCGAACAGCGTGAGGGTATTGATAGAGAAGCCCAGTAGCTGGAAGAATATAAAGGTCCCTATCAGGGAAATAGGAATAACGAGGATGGGAATCAGCGTAGCACGCCAGTTCTGTAAAAATATAAATACTACGATCACCACCAGGATCAGGGCCTCGATAAATGTCTGGATTACTTCTTCAATAGAGATCCGCACAAAGGAAGTGGTTTCAAATGGAACCAGCCAGTTAACATCTTCCGGAAAATTCTTTGCCATTTCCGCCATCTTGGCCATTACCTTGTCGTTTACGTCCAGCGCATTGGCGCCGGGAGACAGATAAATTGCCATCCCACTACCTGTTTTACCATCTGCTTTTGCTTCGATGGAGTAGGTAAAAGATCCGAGGTTGATACGGGCTACGTCACGTAGTCTTACCAGGCTACCATTTTTACTTTTAGCCACCACTACATTGCCAAATTCGTCTGAGGTGGCCAAACGCCCTCTCACACTTACCGTATATTCAAATGCCTGTGCGTTGCTCATAGGTGGCGCGCCCACACTACCGGCAGGTACCTGTTGATTTTGTTCGGTGATTGCGGCAGCAATATCTCCTGCTGTGAGGCCAAGGGCGGCCATCTTATCAGGGTTTAACCAGATGCGCATACTATAATCCTGGGAGAAGGCATTCACATCACCTACTCCTACAATACGTGCCAGCTCGGGTTTCAGGTAAATGTTGAGGTAGTTATCGAGAAACTCGCGGGAGTGTTTTCCTTTAGGAGAGTTCAGCGCGATTACCATCAACATGTCATTGGACCGCTTTTTCACCGTTACGCCTACACGCCGTACCTCATCCGGTGTACTTGGCAACGCGAGACTTACGCGGTTTTGTACATCCAGGGTAGAGATATCGGGGTTGGTACCGAGGTTGAAGGTGACAGTAATACTCATAGATCCATCGTTGGCACTCACCGACTGAATATACATAGCGCCGGGGGTACCATTTACCTGGTTTTCTATGGGGGTGGTTACTGTTTCTTCTACCGTAGTGGAGTTAGCTCCAACGTAACTGGCCCTTACATCTGTTACAGGAGGTGCTATATCCGGCAACTGTGCAATGGGTAGGTTAAACATGCAGATGAGCCCTACAATCACAATGATGATAGCAATTACGATAGTAGTATTCTTGCGCTCTATAAAAGTTTTTGAGATCATACTGTGATGGTGATTTAGTATTATTATTTTCCTGGCGCAGGTGCTGCTGCCGGTGCTGGTGCTGCTCCCGCAATATTCACGGTGTCTCCGGGTTTCACCCGTTGTATACCTTCCACCACCACTCTATCACCGGCTTTGAGACCACTCCTGACCAGCATCATAGTATCAGTGATGGCGCCCGGCACAATATCTACGGAGCCGATCACATTATCTTTGCTGACAGTATATACACTGGTTTCAGATAAATTCTGGATGATGGCTTTGGCCGGAATGCCCAGCTGAGTAGGCGGGGTACCATATTGCATGACTGCTACCACGCTCATACCTGATTTCAGCATCCCATCTTTGTTTTGAAACACCAGCCGTATGCGTACCGTACCTGTTTGCGGATCTACGATATTATTGATGGTCTCTACTTTTCCTTCTTCGCTGTAGCGGGTACCGTCACCAAACTGGATGAAAAATTTCTCTTCCCCCTCTCCTTTCTGGATGCGAAGAAATTCCGGCAGGCGGGCCTGTGGAATATCCATATCGGCAAACATAGGATGTTCGTTGACGATAACGTTGATCAGTGTCTGGCCGGCATTGACGATATCGCCTACTTTAATTTGTACGATACCTATCTTACCTGTTACCGGTGCTTTCACGATGGCGTGGTTTACATCTGTACCGGCTCTGGCAACAGAAGCCCTGGCGGCAGATAAATTGGCCTTGGAGGTGAGCATAGCCGTATATGCCTGGTCCACGGTTTGTTTTGAAATAGCGTCATGATCCAGCAGGTACTTATATCTTTCGTAGTCTCTTGTTTTCTGTGCCAGGTCAGCTTCAGCCTGTTCCTGGGTGGCAGATACCTGTCCGTATGCTGCGGTGGCGCGGCTTTTATCTATCTCATAAAGTGACTGGCCCTGCGTAACACTACTACCATCTGCCACCAAAATGGCTTCGAGATAGCCGGAAACATCCGGACGGAGTTCCACTATATCGTGGGCTAAGAGGGTAGCCGGAAATTTCTCTACCACAGTATAAACGGCCGGAACCACTTCCACAGCTACCACCGTAGCTTTCATCTTCCCCATCATGGCGGCCTGCTGTTGTTGCTTTTTGCTGTTACCACAGGCCACACAGAGTATCATTCCTGCCACGTAAAAGGTCCGCTTGAAATTTATTAGATACATATGAGAAATTAATTGCGAATTACGAATACGAAAAAGCTAACTGCTATTTAATTTTGCCCATGGCTTTATCCAGTTCTGTTTTACTGATCAGGGTAAGCAGCAGGGCCTGCACATAATCTACCTGCGCCTGTTGCAGGTCACTTTCCGCCAATGTCACATCCAGACTGGTAGCCACCCCCTGTTGATATTTGAGTACAATGCGATCGTATATGCCCTGGGTAAGCCCCATATTGGTTTTCTGTGTTACGTACTTTGATTTGTTGTTGAGATACTCCGTATTTGAATTGGCCACATCCAGTTTGATCTGTTGGGTTAAATATTCCAGGTCATTCTGCGACTTCTTCAACGTGATCCGCTCTTCCCGGATCTGGTGGAGCCTTTCAGTACCGGCAAAGATGGGCCAGGTAAGACTTAGTCCAAGTGCAGACGCGCCATAGCCGGTTTTATAGAGATCTCCGAAGGTGGAAGCAAAATAATTTACACCATAGTTGACGTAAGCATTCAATTGTGGCAGGTATCCCATTTTCTTGCTTTTCAGGCTTAGTTCATTCAGGGCGATCTGGGTAGTTTGTATGCCGTATTCAATTCTATCCTGTACCTGGTAGTCGATGGTATCTGATACAAATGCCTCTACGTCCAGGTCCTTTACGGTTTCAGTGATGGTGAGCTGTGCTTCCTGTGGCATTCCCATCTGAAATTTCAATAACTGCGTCGCATATACGAGTAATCGGATCTGGGTTTCAATATCTGTGATGACATTATTGTACGACACCTGTATTCTGTCTACATCTACCGTTTCTGCCACGCCCACGTCGAAGCGGGCTTTGGTATCGGCGAGGGTTTTCTTTAGCTGTACCATGTTGGCCTTTGCCAGCCTGATATTTTCTTCGCTGGCCAGCACCGCATAATATGCTTTGGTGATGGCTACCCTGGTGTCTATTTCTGTACGTTTGTAGGTCTTTTTCGACAGATCACCATACACGCGGGAAGCTTTCAGTCCGAGGAAGTAATCACTGTTGAAGACCACCTGATCTACCTGTCCGGTAACGCCTGAAGACCATTTGGTGCCGAATTGCACGGGGATTTTCTTATCATAGTTCCGATTGGCAATGTCCGGAATCACAGAGGTCTGTAGTTTTAGATTGTCTATCAGACTTCCGTTAACATTTACATGGGGTAAAAACTTACCGGTTACTTCTTTTATCTGTTCCTGCGAGAATTGAACATCCAGCCGGGCATTTACCACATCATTCTGATGAGCCAGTCCGTATTGTATGCAATTGGCCAGATTATACGCGTAACTGCCAGGCTGAGTAGAATCTGCCTGCCCGTAAGCTGGGGTTATTCCTGATAATAAAAGAAGGGTGAAAAGGAAAAAACGACAATGCATACTTATTACTTTGAAAGTATATGATGATTGATACATACTTAACAACAAACACGTAAAAAGGTTGCGCCGATGTTGCGATCAATAGGGTGCAGCATCCGGCCCATGCATGGTAGGCGCCAATAACTATCTGCTAATGGCTATTTTCGTATCTTT
The DNA here is from genome assembly GCF_036566945.1 of Chitinophaga sp. Lineage (GTDB taxonomy): Bacteria > Bacteroidota > Bacteroidia > Chitinophagales > Chitinophagaceae > Chitinophaga. The sequence continues at coordinate 6,015 of NZ_DATCVJ010000513.1, forward strand.
CAGAAAAGTTATTGTTAACTATGTCTATGTCTGTTATAAAAGAACCCAAACCTTTTCATCGTGAGTTTGAGCTGGAGCGATTGATCCTTTTCAGCGATGTGGTGTTTGCCGTTGCCATTACTTTACTGATCATCGAAATCAAACTACCTGTTCTTCCTGGGAAAATGCCTGCCAGTGGTTACTGGGATCTGTTGCAGCCGACTGTTATCGAATTTCTGACATTTACTGCCAGTTTTGTGTTTATGGGTAATTTTTGGGTCCGGCACCTTCATTTATGCCGCTTCCTTCAAAATTACAACGAAGGATTGATTCATCGTAATCTTTTCTTTTTATTTTTTATTGTGTCTTTTCCATTTTCGACTTCGGCCATGTTGCATACCAGTACTCATTTTATGTTGCCGTTTTTTATCTATCTGTGCAATCTGACAGGGTGTTTGGCGGCATTATTCTGGATCAGCTACTATGTTTTTCAGAAAAACCCAAACCTGGCTATACCGGGTCATCATACCGAAAAGGAACTATTATACCAGCGCTTTAAATACTGGTTTCTCACGATGGCAACGGGTTTTACCTGTATTGCCATGACATATTTCCTGTATCCGGAGAATACTGCGTACCAGCGTGTCAGTTATATGACTATTCCGGCGCTGGGTTTGTTTAATTATTTCCGTATAAAGATAAAAAAGCGAAATACACTTCGCCTGGTGCATAAAGTCGACCAAACAACTGAATAGTAGCCCATGATGGAAGTAGATAAAAGGGAAGCACAATTGCTCCGCCGGGCCATCCACGCCTGGGAGGGAGAACAGCTCATTACAGCGGAGCAGGCAGAGAAGCTGCAGCAAAGCTATAAAGTGGTGAGTACCGATTGGCAAACTATTACGCTATATATCTTTATTGCGGCGATTTCCTGTGCGTTAATGGCTTTTGGCTCGCTGGTGCTGGATGAAAAATGGATAGAGATTATCCGGAAAAAGTTTTCACTGACGGATGGTGTGATTGCCGCATTGTTTGCAGGGCTGACCATATTTCTCTGCTATGAGGGATGGCGACGCAATAAACATCAACCCGTATTTTCTTTTAACCGCGAGCTTTTCTGGTTGTTGCCTGTACTTAGTATAGGCGTGAGCGTGGTATACCTGGGCAAGAGTGTTAACTATTTCGAAGGTAACTATGGCGCCTTCTGGCTGGTAGCCACCGCCTGTTATGGAGTGCTGGGTATTACCCTTCACTCCCGGCTGTTGTGGTCGGCGATGCTATTGTGCCTGATACCGGCTTATGTAAAACTCAGTTATTATCTTACCGGAGATGCTTCTTTTTTCCTGGGTATGAACCTCCCCTGCCGCATGGCCCTGTTGGGCGCATTGCTGGTACTGGTGGCCTGGCTGATGCGACCATTCCGCATCTATGCCCCCGTAAAAGATATTACCTGGAGCGGTGGCTGGCTGCTGTTCGTCATTTCGGGCTGGCTGATCTCCATATTTGGCAACTGTGGCACCTGGGACGAGTGGCAGCAACTGCGGCAAATCCATTTACTACAGTGGGTGATCATTTACACCTTGCAATGTGTGGGCATGCTACTGCTGGGCATCCGTATGAAAGATGACCTGTTGCGTGATCTGGCGGTGGTATTTCTGCTACTGGACCTTTATACGCGCTATTTTGAATATTTATGGGATCATACCAATAAAGGATTGTTCTTCGGGATACTCGCGATTTCCTTCTGGTGGGTAGGCCGGTTAATTGAGCGGCGGATGAAGCGGGGATGAAAGCGAAGGGGAAAGCCTTCGGCTTTTGTCTTTGTTCAGGATTAGGGTGATTTTCAGGATTTTGATGATTTTTTTATTTGTTTATTTGTTTATCAGATAAAAAATCGGAT
>NZ_DATCVJ010000514.1:0-2038 GCF_036566945.1 Chitinophaga sp.
CCGCCATTAACACCGGAAGTAGCACCCTCCAGATCCAGCTCCTTATTGTCATAAGGGCGCGTGGAATGTGTGCCATCAGGCATTACGGGATAATACGGATTATCGATCACAGAACCTTTTACATAAGCAGCCATCCTGAAATGCGCATGCTGCTGATCCAACGATAAAAAGCGGTACTTCGCGTAAACGCTGCCTCCCTCTGCCCGGATGGAAGACTGCATCATATTAGACGCATATCCCAACACGTGTAGCATCAATCTTTTATTAACGCCCCACATTACTTCAGGTTCAAAGCGCATTCCTACATCACCGGAATGCTCCATATTAAAGAACTTATTGGTGAGCCTTATGCCGAGCGAATTAGCGGGCATGTTGCTCGCCGGTTCTGTATTCACGTATAACTCCTGGGCTGCTGCAATGCCGGTACCGGCAATGATCGCCACTGCTATCATTATAAATTTCTTCATATACCAAACAAGTATTAAATTAAATGGTCACGTGATAAATCCTGCCGGTTATTGCGCCGGTATTGGTTTTACAGCAATCGCCCATCATGCCTGTTTTATAGCAGGGCATACTTGTTTCGGTACTGAATTTTTTAAACTGTTTGCTAGAAACAAAATCTTTGTCGATCACGGTAATGTTTTTATCACCGCTTAACACCTGATTTTTTACATCCATAAAGTGCAGGGTGCTGCCGGCAAAAGAAACGTGTGCATCGTTCTGCACATTTACCGCATCGAAATTAGCGGTCATCACCAGTTTACCGATCGAAAAACCGGCATCTTCCACTTTTGCTTTAATGGCATCAATATTCACCGGTACACCGGTTTTGAAGGTGAGTACAAAGGTGGTATTATCGAGGTCGGTGTCTATTTTATCTACAAAAGGCAGTGATTCCAACGCCTCATAAGTAGCTTTTGAACACATGGCGCAGGTAAGGCCGGTAGCCTGTACACTGGCTTTTTTGAATTGTGCATTGGCCCCAAAAGTTAAGCCCAGTGCGAGCAATATAACAGATATCGTTTTCATGATCTGATGACATTAAATAAATGAAGAAATTACAGCTATCGCTTTGTTGTTCCGCTACATGCGGGCATTACAAAAACAGCCGAATCAGATCAGGAAAGTGCAGTTTTGAAGAAAAATGGGAGTAGTGGTGAGGTCTGGCGGATCATGATGATAGTCGCCAGCCAGGATTTTTGATACCGGCAATGCGGTGGTGGCTAATATTCTTACCGGCAACTGCATATCTACGGACACGCTAAAATCGGGCTGCAGGGCTTTGGCCGCTTGGTGTGATTCAGTGACTTTACAGAACTTGAATTCATCTTTACAACAATCCATGCCTTTAACCGGCTTTTTGCATAACTGGCACATATCCGCCGTAGCGTCCTGCCATTCAATGCTTGCCAGTTTGCCCATGCAATAATGCACGTTTACTGCCACCCCGCTGGTAAGCGTGGTGTACAAGACAGCAAATAATATGGCAAAAAATCGTTTCATGACGAAGCACAAATGTACCTAAAAAAGCCGAAAGCATAAAGCAAAAAGCTATTATGAAGAAGATATAAGCAATGATCTTCTTCATAATAGCTTTTTGCTTTATGCTTTACGCTTTTCGCCTAGTTAATGAACCACCATCTCAACCCCAGTCTGAAAGCGAAGTTGTTGTAAGGATACAAAGGTGCTGCGTAATTATTGTTGGCAATAAACGTATTCAGATTTTCTGCACGCACATATGCGGAGAAGGATTTAATACGGAAGTTGGCAAATGCAGCGATATCCGGTAAAGGATTGCTGATTTTCTGTGTTTGCTGATAGATAAACTGCCCTGTCAGCGGAGAATAATCATCTGCATAATAGCCTGTATTATAACGCACTTCAAAGCCGGTGATCAGGTTCAGGTTAGTATATAATTTTTTCTCGAAAGTAAATCGGTTGCGGGTCCAGATGGTGGGTACATTCAAAGGTCCGTTGCCATGTAATTGCTGGAAGGCAAGGTCTACATACCAGGCAAACGGCGCGATCGTGAACT
>NZ_DATCVJ010000515.1:0-10971 GCF_036566945.1 Chitinophaga sp.
AACAGGTCGCAAACAGAGAGGTAGGTGGAGAGAACATCTCTTGACACGCCCCCAACAAAAACAACATGTTCTTTTAGTCCCTTTGCAGCCACCAGCTGTTCCAGGTGTGCTAAATGACCACCATTGCCGACGATGACATACAACAGATCCGGTACCGCCTGAATGATCTCATGCAGACTTTCTATCACTACTTCCTGTCCTTTCTCTTTTACGATCCTGGAGGCACTGAGCAAGATGGGCCTGTCTTCCCGGAAACCCAGGTTTGATTTTATTGCCGCAATTTCTGTGACAGTTCTGGGTTGGAAGATATCCGTATCAATACCGTGCCTGATTAAATACAACTGATCTTTCATCGCCGTTTTCTGCCATATATCCAATTCCGCTTCACTCACCACGATGATTTTCTTCTGCTGCAGGAAGAAACGTTCCATTCTTTTCTGCATGCCGAATAAGCTCAACAGGAAGGATGGTTTTTCGAAGAAGCTGTTCTTCTCATTTCCATGAAGAATAGAAACGGTGCGGGGCAGGATATTTTTAAGAGAAGACTGGAACAAGGCGCCCATCTTCTTGGAACGGGCATCACTGAAGATGATGGTATCAAATTCCTGTTGTTGCAGGATCTTTTTAAATTTCAGAAAGAGCAGGTAGAAATGAATAAACTTAGTACCTGGTATTGTATAACAGGTAACCTGGTATTGCCGCGCAAAGGCAGCCAGGAATTGTTCATTATTGCCGGTATGATAAGTAAGCAGACTTACCTTATGCCCGTTCTTCACCAATCCGATGGCGAGATCATGTGCATAAACGCCTGCGCCACCGATGATCGGTGGAAATTCATATGATATGATTAAAACATTTTTCATAATCCCCATTCATTCATGATATAACCTTCCACTCCCTTTCCTGTTGAAATCACCGCAGGATTACCCATGACCAGTGATCCCGCCGGCACGTCCGTATTCACATAAGCCCCCGGTGCAATCAATACATCGTTTCCTACTGTAATATTCCCTACGATGATGGCATTGGAGCCTATCCATACTCTATTCCCGATGGTGGGCACTCCCTTTAATCTTCCTCTGCTCACCTGTCCGATCACCACACCTGGTGAAATATTCACATTATCTCCAATGGTGGCATTTCCATTGACCACAACAGTGCCAAAGTGCCCGATGTAAAAACCTTTTCCTACTTTGGTAGTATGTGGTATCTGAAACCCATACTTGTAGGAATAATGCCTGAGGATCAACCGCCACCACATCCGGACCAAACCGGTGCTACCGGCGCATAGCCTCAAAAAAAACATGTACCGGAATCCTTCGATCAGGCAAAATGCTTTTAATAAATTTCTGGTATCCGTTTTTCCATGATATCTGTATAAATCCGATTTGATTAATTCCCAGGCGCCCATGCTATGTTATAATTTAATATTATCAAGCATCAGGTCATTAAACGTACCCCTGATTTTTTTGCTGTATTCAATGGTCTGTGTACCTGATGCAATATATTCGTCGTTAAACGATTGTAATTTCTGGGAGATCAGGTATGCTTTCACTTTACACTGGTGTTTCATGGCCAGTATCAATGCGTGCATCCTTCCGGAATATACATCTGAAGCAGAACGGTACAATTGCTTCAAATCCTCTACAGAGGCTAATTTCGCAATCTCCATCTCTACTTTATACTTATTACTGACATAATCCCTGAAGGCGATGGTTTCAGCGGCGTCGGTGATGGTAGTGTAAAACAATTCCACCGTTAATCCCCTGCGCAGATAGTTGCTGACTTCTGCATACCATTCTTCATAATAGGCTTCATTGGATTTAGCCATCTTATTATACTTCGAAAAAACTTCCTTATAATTTGTGATGCCTACCAGGGCTTTGCTATTCAGATTTTCTTCCTCCACCCTGTTTTTCCCGCTGTAAAAGGCGATGTCCGGGGTAACAATGGCTTTACGTCCGAATTGTTCCTGCAGGCGTGTTTTGGAAAACTGATCCCGCACCCACACCAGGTCTATCCTGGAAAGTGCACTGGCAAACAGTTTTTTTTCTTTCCCGTTAAATGTAGTGCCTACGCCTACGCCAATCATATAGATCTTAGCCTTACTGAATTTCTTGATTAAATAAGTCCACCAGTACAGGGCAACAGCAAACCTGCTGGGATAATCCTTACCGGATGATTCTACTAACTGACCGCCTCCGATCACGATCACATCATAGTTTCCTGCTGACAATTTTTGCCGGATACTTTTATAGTTCATGCTTATCCAGTAGAAGAAAGCGAGGTTTAACCGTACTTTGCTGCTGAACGACATCGGCGCTACTACGTTGTTTCCGGTAGCCTCCACTAAATAATCGTACTGCGGCAACCGTGACAATCGCGGATTGGTGAAATAGGCGAACTCTGTATGAAAATCACTGTCCTGCAATAAGCTGGTCATGCTCTCCCTGATAGCCTGATCACCCAAATTATTGGAGAACCCCTCATTTATTATCAATGCCTTCTTCATTACCGTCTTCTTATAAGTTTTTCAATTAATAAACGCTGCTCTTTATTCAGTGTCACAAACCAGGCAAATGGCAGGCTCACCGCACCGATGATGAGTCCCGACAAACACATGGTTGCCCAGGAGCCTGGTACCAGGAAATGCCTGCAACACCAGGACATCAGTAATACCCAGAGAAACAATGCCATTCCTCTGCCTATGCTGGGATAATAAAACCAAAAACGCTGGTTCAATATCCTGGCCGCATACGTCGGGGAAAATATCAGGTTCTTTAAAGTGAGTAATATCGCTGACGCTATTGCCACGCTGTAAATACCTAAATCAAAATATTTAATAATCAATATGCCAAGTACCAAATTGAGGATTCCACAGAAAAAAGAAGTGAGTCCTGGTGTTTTAACTTTGTTGTACACCGCGTTGATAGACAATATCGGCAGCACCGACAGGTTAAATATTAAATGACCTGTCAACAGAATCATCAACGGATAAAAGTGAACAAATTTTTCACCGATCCAGAGTTTCAGGATCACATCCGAATATGCTACAATAATACCGATAGGTACCGCCAGCACTGCTCCCATGGCCACTACAGAATACCGCGAGAACTTCAATAAATTATTGAAGTCCTTCTCTGCATAATATTTGTACACCACCGGTGTAAAAATGGCGACGAATACGCCTGCAAACGAACGCAATAAGGTATGCCATTGCGCTACGGTGCTGAATTCGCCGGTAGCTGTAGGGCCATAGTAATGGTTCAGCAGGATGATATCAATATTGATAAACAGCAAAGTGCCTATCTGATTAATCACCAACCAAAAACTCATGGACGCTACATACTTTACAATCTGTTTATCAAAACTGGCGATCCTCAATTTCAGAAAAGGATACTTCCGGATGATCCAGATCAATGCTCCCGCGAATGATACCAATGAAGCCAAAAAGAAAGCAATTCCTATCATGCTCAGATTCGCGGATGTGTTCAGCAATAAAAAGATCAACGCTGTTCTTACCACTATTTCCAGGATGGCGATAATGCGCTGGATATATATTTTATTCGACGCAAATGCCGGTACCAGGAACAGGCCACGGATAAAGGTGAGGACGAAGGAGGTGATAATGGCAATAAATACCCACCTCATTTCACCTACTGCATATCCCTGGTAACTGATAACGCTGTCTATTTTATACAAGAACCAGGCTATCAGCGGCAGGATGGCAACAATTAACAGTGTGGCGGAAATGATGGAGGAGGAATAGATCGCGTTTGAAGTTGCATGATCGTCCTTTCTCATCGCCAGCGTAAAGTTCCTTCCTACCGCTGCGTCAATAGCAATTGTAATGATAGACAGATAAGAACTGAAAGAAGTAGCCAGTGCGATGATACCATAGCCATCCACACCAATCTTCGCTATATAAAACGGTACAACTACCAGCCCCAATAAAATATTTAAAACCAAAGCCAGAAAGTTAGTCCCTAAGTTTAGCGACATCTCATAGCTCACCCCTTTCGTTGACATCAACTATCAATTTTCAAATTATTTATATATGTATCTGTCTTATCTGCTCTTAGAGCCTGCCGTCTACCAGGCTCCTATCTACACAGGCTTTGGTATCAAAAATGACCCCATTGTTACGTCTGTACTTCAGGTAATCAAAGGTTAAAAACTCTTTATGCGCCACTGCCACGATAATGGCATCGTACACGGCTGCTTTATCGATGGAGCTTAATATTTTCAAGCCGTATTCTTCTTCCACTTCTGCGGGATCAGCCCAGGGATCGTAGATATCTACATCCAGACCAAACTGTTTCAGTTCGTGATAGATATCCACTACGCGGGTGTTACGTACATCCGGGCAGTTTTCCTTGAAGGTAATTCCCATGATGAGGGCCTTTGATCCTTTGATCTTATGGTCCTTATCGATCATCAGTTTCACTACCTTGTTAGCAACGAAGTGGCCGATATGGTCATTAACGCGGCGGCCGGACAGGATCACCTGCGGATGATAGCCCAGTGACTCCGCTTTGTGTGCGAGATAGTATGGATCAACGCCAATGCAGTGACCGCCTACCAATCCTGGCTTGTATTTCAGGAAGTTCCATTTGGTACCGGCGGCGTCGATGACGTCGTTGGTATCAATGCCTATTCTATCGAAGATCAGCGCCAGTTCATTCACAAAGGAAATGTTCACATCGCGCTGTGCATTTTCAATGGCTTTGGAAGCTTCGGCCACCTTTAGACTGGGGGCCTTATGGGTACCTGCTTCAATGATAGAACCATACAGGTTATCTACTTTATCCGCTATTTCAGGGGTAGAGCCGCTGGTTACTTTTTTGATCTTTGTGAGGGTATTTATTTTATCACCGGGGTTAATTCTCTCCGGAGAGTATCCTACAAAGAAGTCGGTGTTATATTTCAGTCCTGATACTTTTTCAAGTACGGGAACGCAATCCTCTTCTGTGCAACCTGGGTATACGGTAGATTCATAGATCACGAGGTCGCCTTTTTTCAGGATGCTTCCCAGCATTTCAGATGCTTTGATCAGCGGACGGAGGTCCGGCGCCTTGAAAGCATCTATCGGCGTGGGAACCGTTACAATGAAGGTGTTATATTTTTTCAGGTCTTCCACGTTAGACGAGAAAGACAGCCCGATATCTGCTTTTTTTCCGGTTTTCAGGGTCATCACGGCGGTAAGATCTTCCATATTGGCTTCCCTGGTACGGTCGGCCCCTGCAGACAGTTCTTTTACTCTTTCCTTGTTGATATCAAATCCCAATACATCGTATTTTTTGCCAAATTCAATCGCTAACGGCAAACCAACATAGCCCAGGCCGATGACGGCCAGATGGATATTCTCAACGCTGTTGTTAATCTTAACCATAAAAATATTTGTCTGTCTTTTTTGTTTTAAGTCTGTTAATATTGTTTTGCCATCCATCCAACTGATACCTTTACTGGGGGCTAAATGACGATGCATACACGAATATACATAATAATATCGTGGTGCTATTTCCCGTTCAGCACTTCCCGTTTTCTCCATTTCCCCAGCAAACCTTTGCCAGTGGTCTCTTCATTACCATAACCGTATCCATATCCGTAACCATAGCCATACCCGTAGGCACTTTTATTCTTTACGTCATTGATAACGATATTGATCCGGGGCAGTTTCCGTTGCAGGTACAAGTCTTTCGAGATCTGTAACTGCTGCTTGAAAGTAAAGCCATGGCGGACCAGGTACAGGGTGGCATCCGCAAAACGGGCCAATACCTGTGCATCGGTTACCAGTCCTATAGGGGCGGAATCGATGATGATATAATCAAAACGTTCATTCAGTTCTTTAAACAGCGCTTCTGTGCGTGGTTGCAGCAACAGCTCTGTAGGATTGGGTGGAATAGGACCGGAACTAATGATCCAGCAATTCTCATGAATCCCTGATGGACGGATCAGCTCCTCCATGGAAGTTTTACCGATCGCGTAGGTGCTAAAACCTTCATGGTTGGAAAGGCCCAGTCGTTCTGCGATCCTCGGTTTCCGTAAATCCATTTCCATCAACACCACCTTCTTCCCGGAAAGGGCCAGGATGGCGGCCAGGTTGGTAGACATGAAGGACTTACCCTCGCCTCCCATGCTGGAAGTAATGATGACCGACTTGTTACTGATATCGGACAGCACAAACTGAAGGTTGGTACGGAGTGCCCGGAATTGTTCTGCCACAGGCGTACGGGAATCCGCTTTGGTAACGATCATATTTGTGGCGCTGTGTCCTATTTCGGCCAGCACCGGCACCGGTGTGTTGCTGGTAACGTCCAGCTTATTCAGCACTCTTCTGCTCAGTAGTTCCCTCATGTAGAGGTATACGGCGGGAAGCGCTACGCCCATCACCATTCCGAGCAAGAGTATGAGTATACGTTTTGGGCTAAACGGCAGGGCATCGCTTTTCGCATCATCAATAATGCGGGCAATGGCCAGGTTAGAGGTTTTGGAAATGGCCGATTCTTCTCTTTTCTTCAGGAGAAACAGGTATAATTCCTGTTTGATCGCCTGTTGACGGGAGATATCCAGGAATACCCTTTCTTTCGCCGGCACCTGCCGGATCTTCGAATTCAGGGCACTGGCATTCTTTTGTTGCTCGTCAATGCCTACCTGGATCCCTTTTTTCAGAGAGGCCAGGTTGCTGAGCAGGTCGGAGCGGATACCAGCCAACTGCTGATCCATGTTTACCACTACCGGGTTGGTGGTGGTACTGGACATCAGTTGCCTTTCCCTGTCCAGTTGCAGGGCATTATAGCGTTGTACCAGTCCTACAAACGTAGGGTCCTGTACAATCAGGGAGGAAGGCACTACCCTTTTGCTATTTTCTGTATCCCGCATGTATTCTTCCAGTGAAGTCACCACATTCAACTGTACCTGTTGTTCCAGCAGTTGTTTGCGGGCATCGCCGGTACTTTCTACGAGTAACTTCGATTGTGACTCAATATCTGCCAGTTCATTATCCTGTTTAAACTGTTGTATATTTTTTTCTACCCCTGACAACTCCTGTGTAACAATAATGAGGCGGTTGTCGATAAAGGCGATGGTACTGTCTGCGATGCGGTTTTTGTCCTCCACACTTGCTTTCAGGTAAGAGGTGAGCAGGTTATTCAGCACTCTTTCTCCTTTCTCCGGAATCTTTGCATTTAAACTGAGGTCGATCGTGCTTACCTGTTTATTGGGAATGCGTACGTCCAGGAGTGTTTGGTAGTTTGCGGTTGTTTCATCTACAGAAGCCACTTTTACGATATACATCGATCTTGTAAAGGGAAATTCCGTGCGGACTAATTTTGCCACGCCCTCCTGGAGGTGCATGGTATCATTCCAGGATCCGGTACGGCTGCCTTTCGCGCCCGACAACTCAAATTTATCATTGCCTACCGGTGTGATTGTGTAGGACGTTTTATTAATGGTATCCTTGAGGGAAAGCCATTGCATGGAAAAAGGAAGATTACCGTATTGTTCAGTTTCTTTTACCCTTCCCTCTACAAAATAAGAGGTGTTCAGTTGCAGGTTGTTCACGACAGTCTGCATGAGCGTACGTGACTTCAATATTTCCACTTCATTGTCTACACTGCTCTTATTGGAAAAGACCTCCAGTTGCTGCAAGATCTCCTGACCGGGGATATCACCGCCTTTCTGATCGTCTTTTACCAATACTTTAGCGCTGATCTTATAAGTTGGCGTGGCATAACGGAGATATAACCACGCAGCACCCACACCCATGATAACAAAGATGATAAACAGGTACCAATGCCGCAGCAGGATATCCAGTATGTAACGGGGGGTGATGCCACCGTCTTTTTCCGGCTCCCTTGCCTCGTGCCCGTTTAATTGAGGCGTGTGATTCTTAAAGATATGCTCTGGCATATTATCTTATTAAAAATTTAAAAATTAATTCTCGACACCACCACGATCAACAGTGATAAGACAGATGCCATGATTGAAATACGTTTCACTTGTGATAAGTCCGTGCTTGATACTTTCGACTTATTAGGTTCCACATACACTACATCTCCCTGACGCAGGAAAAAGTAGGGAGAGGAAAAAATATTACTCTCATTCAGGTTCAGTCTTACAAACTCCTTCTTCCCGTTATTATCCCTGATGAGCAGGATATTTTCTCTTTTTCCGTAGATGGTCAGGTCGCCTGCTGCGCCCAGTGCGTCCAACAAGGTTACTTTCTCATTAGGCATCACATAGGTCGACGGCTTGTTCACCTCGCCGAGTACTGTAATTTTAAAATTCGCAAACCGCACATTCACCACCGGATCTTTATAATAGGTAGCTGCTATGGTTTTAATTTCTTCCCGCACGCTGTCGGTTGTTTTACCCTGTACCGTGATCTTGCCGATTAATGGCAGTACCACATATCCGTCTTTGTCTACCAGGTAGCCACTGACCGAAGTAGCAACGGGTGCAGCCGCTGTTCCACCGGCTACCGGCACGGAAGCGCCGGATTGGTTCAGCATAGACGTGGCCGTAGGATCAAGTGTTTGGATGGTGATCTGTAAGATATCATCCGCTTGTATCAACGGCGTTGCATATGCGGCCTGTTGTATTCCCTTTTGTCTGATAGTATCCGGTACATCTTTGAAATAAGTAATATTCTTTGGCGCCGAACAGGACGTGACCAACAAAGTGATTACCCCTGACAACATAAATAACAGTCCTTTTAAATCTCTGATAGATCGCTCACACATATTGATTGCTCTTGTTTCTTATTTAGTAATGAATGCCCGATGATTAGATAATCATCTTTCCCTTGTCGAGTTCTTCATAAGCAGAATTTTTGCTGATGAATTCAGGCACCAGTAATTTCATTCTCGCCACCGTAGGTGTGAGATAGTGTTTCCTGGCAGATTCCACCAGTTGATTCACCTGCTCATTTACCTCTGTAAAATCAGATGCGCGCACTTTTGCGATCATAATTTTTTCGTGGTAAGTGGGTAATGTATTTTCTGCGTTGTTGAGTAATTCTTCGTACAACTTTTCTCCGGGGCGTAATCCGGTGAAAACGATTTGTATATCTTTTCCGGGTTCTTTGCCGGACATGCGGATCATTTTACGTGCGAGATCTGCAATTTTCATGGGCTTACCCATATCGAACACAAATATTTCGCCGCCCTGTCCCATAGAACCGGCTTCCAGCACCAACTGGCAAGCTTCGGGAATGGTCATAAAGTAACGGGTGATATCCGGGTGGGTCACTGTTAACGGACCACCTTTTTCCAGTTGTTGTTTAAACCGTGGGATCACAGATCCGTTTGAGCCTAATACATTCCCAAAGCGGGTTGTAATAAAGCGGGTAGGCGGTGTGCCGTATACTGGTCCGAGTTTCTGGTATTTCTCGTTCAGGTGGTTATTGAAAGATTGTGAAAAAATTTCAGCGATACGCTTGGAGGCGCCCATGACGTTGGTCGGATTCACGGCCTTATCGGTAGACACCATCACGAATTTCTCTGCGCCGTATTCCACTGATAGCTCCGCCATTATTTTGGTGCCCAGTACATTGTTCATTACGGCAATGGATGGATTCTTTTCCATCATCGGCACGTGTTTGTAGGCAGCAGCATGATAAACAATAACAGGCGCGTAGATTTCAAACAGTTGCTGCATCCTTACCCGGTCGCAAACATTCCCGATAAAAGGAATCACGGGAACTTCTCCGGCCGTTTCCGCCAGTTCCAGTTCCAGTTCGTGCAACGGTGATTCTGCTTTATCACAGAGGATGATCACAGAAGGATCATACTTGATCACCTGTCGTACAATTTCGCTGCCGATAGAACCCGCTGCACCTGTTACCAGGATACTTTTCCCTTTCAGTTCTTTACTGAGTTGCAGGTTCTTGATGTTGATAACAGATCTTTCGAGCAGATCTTCGATATTGATATCCTTTAACTGGATACCGTTATTGGTGTTACCTTCTGTCCACTGGCTCACGGGAATAATTTTTTGTACTCGTATATTTAATGCAATACATTCTTCCACCAGTTCATTCAGATGCGCAGCATCGAGGTGATCATTAGGAATGAGCAGCAAAGAGATCTGCCCTTCTTTCACCATTTTAAACAGTTGTCCTTTACGGGAAGCATATACGGGCAGGCCTTCTATTGATTTACCGGCGTGTGAATTGGTATCTGCCATAAATGCGGTGATACGAACATCTGCATTCGGATCGTCGCTGATCGCTTTGCGCAGCATGAGGCTCGTGTGGCCGGTATAATAGATTGCAGCGCGTGTACGGCTCTGGTTCCGAAAATTATTATAGTATTTGAATGTCCATTTTACCAGCAGGCGATAGGACAATAAAAAGAACGAGCTGATAAAGAAATTAATAAGGATAACTGAAACGGGAAACACGTTCTGCTCCGCGTCCAGTATGTGACTATAGCCAACAGTAAAGAGGATCAGACACCCCACGAGGTTCTGTCCTGCAATACGGCCTATGTCCGCGAGACTGGTAAATCTCACGATACCCCGGTAGGTGCGCAAAAGCAACGACAATATGAGGTATACACCTAAAACAGCCATTCCGATTTTCTCCACGGGAAAATACAAGTAGGCATCTACATCAAAATTCAATCTGAGAAGAAAGGCTAAGTTGATTGCGATAACAGAACACCCCAGGTCTAATAGTAAAATTAGCCATGACGGGGTAATCCACGATGAACTACGCACCATTGGTTCAATATAAGATATGGTTATTAAATGTATTTACGTTCGCCTGGTCAACTAAATCCGCGCATTTTTCAAGGTTTTCATAGTGACGCTTCAATTAAACCAAAACGGATACTAAAAATGATTTACAAACTATCGGTTTTCAAAGTTAGCACAAAGTAAATACTAAAATTGATAAGTTCTGTTATGAAAAGGTAAACTGTTGAAAAAAAGTTTTCGAGTTTCCTTCTTATAAAAGAATGATAGTAC
>NZ_DATCVJ010000516.1:0-4132 GCF_036566945.1 Chitinophaga sp.
CTTGATTCAATATGACCCTTAAAAAATACAAAGCGCTAAATTTATGCCCAAAGTAAAAGACTGCCAAATAAATAGCGGGTTTTCAAATCCTTTTAATTGGTTTTTAAGCTGAAATGCTGAAAAAACTTAAAAAAATACGTCTGAGAAGCGCGTTTTTTTGATAAAATCGAATTTGATTACACTACTATTTGAATATTCCCCAACATCGAGTAGGTTTGTGCCTTGTTTCCCCGCTATCAGCAATTATTAAGCCAATTGCAACACGTAGATACACATATAATTTAGTATAATATTATGGACCAGCAAAAGTCGACAAGTTATCCGAAAGAGAAGATCAGCATTTTATTATTAGAGAATATCAGTGATGCCGCGGTAGCAGAATTTACCACCGCAGGGTATCATGTGCGCAAGTTGTCGGGCGCTCTGAGTGAAGACGATCTGATCAATGAGATCAAGGATGTGCACCTTCTGGGCATTCGTTCTAAAACCAAGGTAACGCGCAAAGTACTGGAATCGGCCAGGAAGCTGCAGGCGATTGGTTGTTTTTGTATAGGTACTAACCAGGTAGACCTGAAAGCGGCGACAGAACACGGGGTGGCAGTATTCAACGCACCTTATTCCAACACCCGCTCAGTAGCTGAACTGGTTATAGGCTTGTCTATTATCCTGATTCGCCGTATTGTAGATAAAAACGCAGCTGCCCATAACGGTATCTGGATGAAAGAAGCTACCGGTAGCTATGAACTCAGAGGTAAAACATTGGGTATAGTAGGCTATGGTAACATTGGCAGCCAGGTGAGTGTACTCGCAGAAGGGATGGGCATGAACGTCATCTATTATGATGCGGAAACCAAATTACCTTTAGGGAACGCAGAACAGATCCGTAGCCTGAAAGAACTCTTTGGTAAGTCAGATATCATTTCCCTGCACGTACCTTCCAGTAAAACAACCGCTAACATGATCACGGCGGAAGTGCTGGCAGATGCTAAACCAGGTGCTATTTTTATTAACTATGCACGTGGCGAAGTAGTAGACCTCGAAGCGCTGAGAGATGCACTGGTAAACGGACAGTTATCCGGTGCAGCGATTGACGTATTCCCGGTAGAACCTGAAAAGAATGGCGCCGCATTCAGCACACCACTGCAAAAATTATCAAACGTAATTTTAACACCACATATCGGTGGCAGCACAGAAGAAGCGCAGCACAACATCGGTCTGGATGTGAGCAGCAAAATGCTCAACTACCTGGAAAAGGGTGCCAGCTTCGGTTCTCATACTGTTCCTTCTATCAGCGTACCGCCTATTGAAAACACCCACCGCATTCTGCATATTCACCAGAACGTACCAGGCGTGTTGTCAGCTATCAATACGGCTTTATCTGCCAATAAAATCAATATCCTCGGTCAGTACCTGAAAACCAACGACCAGATTGGTTATGTGGTGCTGGACGTAGATACGAAACTATCTCAGGAAGCACTTGCATTGCTGAAAGAAGTAGAACATACGATTAAGACAAGATTGCTGTACTAGGCAGTTTTGAGAGCATATTTTCAAAAAAGCAGGGATGATTCCCTGCTTTTTTGTTTTCTGGGAGAAGATGGTAGATGTGCTGATAAAACAGCTGAACAAATAATTATTCACCCGCGTTATCTCCTTATTCACCGATTCTTTTTCCTCATATATGCTTTTTTTGAGCATATTTTGAAAATTGTTTGTTAACCTTGTACTGCAACTGAAAAAATTAGCACATGAATATGAACAGGGCACTGATAACAGGAGCGGGGTTAATAGCCGGGCTTTTGTTATATGTTAATGCTTCCGCACAAGATAGTGAACCAAATAAATGGGCCCCGGCCAACATGAAAGTTGACGGACAGGCCACAGAATGGCCTAAACCCCTGCAGTTTTATAACAACGTTACTAAGTTATTTTACACCATAGCCAACGATCAGGAAAATATATACGTAATCGTTAGTGTGCCTGACCCGCAAAGCCAGCAGAAAATTATGCGGTCCGGTCTTACGATTTCGCTGAATGCAACTGGTAAAAAGAAAGGTGGAGCTTCCGTTACTTTTCCGCTCACGGAAAATGTAAATACAGGCGCACCGGACGTACCGGAGGCTTCCCGGGCATTGATTGCCGGAGAATTGAAAAAACAGATCCTGGCTAATTTGAAAGAAATAAAGGTCGATGGGTTTGACAGCATCCCAAGTGGCAATATTCCGGTGCATAATACGTTTGGTATTCAGTCAGCTGCTTCTTTTGAAGCTTCCGGTAACCTGGTTTGTGAACTGGCTATTCCGCTCAAGACGCTGGGTATAACAGCGGTGGCAGCAGATAAACCCATTGCCTATCATTTTAAGGTGAATGCGATGAAGAGAGAGGATAAAAAAGAATTGGAGGCTAAGCGTGCCAAAGGGGAGGCGCCACCAATGCCCGGGGAATACGCAGATCATTTCGCCTTGTATTATTCTGCTGACTTCTGGACCAGACAAACTCTGGCTACTCATTAGTCTGCACACTGCTGAAATTTGTCTTAACCGTTTTTATGTATAACAAACTGTTTTCTACGGGAACTAAAGCCATACTGGCCGGCGCTTTCTGTGCAGGTATTTTTATGTCTTGTCATAAAGACAATAATCCGTCACCGGCGCCATCCACAGGGGATACCACGCAGCTCTCTTCCGCATTGGCAGAAGACTCGCTCAAATACCTCATGTACCAGATCATGCAGGTGACTTATGGAGATGGTGGCCGTAACCTGGCTACCGGATTACCTACCTACTACTGGTATTCATCCGTGCCCAAGCTGGACCCATTTAGCAGTAGCTATCCCAATGCGGATACGTTGCTGGCAGTAATGAAAAGAACCAATTCGTACGATCGCTACAGTTTCCTCGACAGAAATGGTACGCTGACGAATAAGCTCATGAATGGGATCTCCTCCAGTACTTTTTCGGCTACCACCAGTGATTTTGGGTTAGAATATGCACCAGTATTGACTTCCAGTACCAGTAATCAGGTACGACTTTTTGTATTGTATGCGGATAAGAACAGCCCTGCAGGTAAAGCAGGTATTGATAGAGGCTGTGAAATTACCTCGGTAAACGGGACGACTTCCTTTACAAATACCAATTCGTCATTGCAGTTTGTGTACAATGCTATCATGGCTTCCACTTCCACAGTAACGCTGGGGGTAACTAGGGCTGATAAAACAACCTTCACAGCTACACTCAATCCCGTGGCATATAGTATCAACCCGGTGTTATTTGATACCGTATACACGGCAGCGAATAATAAGAAAGTTGGGTACTTTGGTCTGTATACCTTTGCCAGCACCTTCAACGACAAAGGACAGGCTACTTACACCAAGACGGCACTGGACCAAACATTTGCCAAATTCAAATCCGCCGGCATTAAAAGCCTGATTGTTGATTTACGGTACAACGGAGGGGGATCCACCACCACCGCAGAATACCTGGATAGTGCCATCGCACCGGCATCAGCAGCAGGTAAAACCATGTATACTTACCAGTACAATGATAAGATCATGGCAAACCTGAAGGCTACGGGACTAACAGAAACGGTTAAATTCCCGGCCAGCACTGGCGGTTTGTCACTCGACAATGTGTTTTTCATCACCAGCGGCAATACTGCCTCCGCTAGTGAGCTAACACTTAATAATCTGAAGCCTTACCTGAAAGTATTGCTGGTAGGAGAAAAAACATATGGTAAGCCGGTAGGATTTATCGATTTCAATATCTCAGCCTATAATCCTTCAGGCTCTGTAAAATACCTGGCTGATCTTTACGCCATTAACTTTGCCACACATAATGCCCAGGGAGTAGGAGACTATTATACCGGTATTGACGTAGATAAAGCAGCGACAGACTATGTGAATGTTCCATGGGGAGCTACCGCCGATGATGATAATCTTAAAAAGATCATGAGTTATATTAATACCGGCGCCTTCCCAACAGCAAGAGTGGCACAAGTAAATACAGAAACGGTGAACGGGTTGCGAACCGCTTTACCGACTGGCAGGCCGCTTAACAATTTCAATGGAATGGTCGATTACAGGTTAAGTAGAGAGATGTCTAAATTGAAATAATCGTATATCCTTAGCTGTTAG
>NZ_DATCVJ010000517.1:0-3761 GCF_036566945.1 Chitinophaga sp.
TGGATTCTCAAATACATTACGCAGAATAACGCTCGGCGTAATGGTATCGAAGTAACCCTGTCCGATATAGTTACGGTATACCTTGTTTTTCAGTGAAACTTCCTTCAGGTGGCGGAGATAATCACTTTCACTCATCGCTGCAGGAATAGCCAGTGGCTGTTGCATACGGATGGCGCCCGGAACGGTTTTGCTGATCAGCTGGTCCAGGTTGGAAGCCCCGATGGTTTCGAGCATCTGGTTGGTCTCCCCTTCATTCGGCCCTATGTGACGGTGCACGAATTCATTTTGTTGAATATCAAAAAGATTCATGATGTAAGCAGGTAATTTGAAATAGAATGCGCAAAGCTATGCAGATTTTAAGCAACGGCCAAACAATCAGCACTGGCGGGGGAAAACAGTGATAAATGACAGATAGTTAAACTACGTTTATGTCATAATTTTGTCCATGTACTAATTACCTATCTTTGCAGCAAATGAGCAAAATATTAGAAGACTGGGAACAGAAAGCCCAGGATAAGCAAAAGGCTAACAAACAGTTCCTCGCGAAACTGCAAACCCGCCGTGGTAAAGGCGTGGAGAAGCTGTTGCCCGAACTCCACGAGGAAGCATTCAGTAAAATCGATTGCCTCGAATGCGGCAATTGCTGTAAAACCATCAGCCCCCGCTTCAAAGGCCCTGATATCAGGCGCATCTCTAAGCATCTGGGCATGAAGGAAGGCGACTTTATAGAAACTTACCTCCGGCTCGATAAGGATGAGGATTATGTGGTGAAGTTTACGCCCTGTCCATTCCTTGGGGCAGACAACTACTGCGGCATCTACGATGTACGCCCCGGTGACTGCGCCAATTATCCCTACACAGATAGCTACGACTTCTTCAAACGCCCGAAAATTACATACGAAAACAGCACCACCTGTCCCGCTGTTTATTATGTACTGGAAAGATTGAAAGAGACGATGAAATTATAATAGCGGAGGGAGCGCCTTCGGCGCTTGTCTTTGTTCAGGATTATAGTGATTTTGATGGTTTTCAAGATTTCATCTTTTTGCTTTTAAAAGATTCGGGGAGATAGCAGCGGATACCGCTTTTATCTCCCCGAAATATTTTTAAAATCATCAAAATTCTGAAAATCAGTATAATCCTGAACAAAGACAAGCGCCGAAGGCGCTCCCTTCGCTATGGTTTCAAATCCAGCTTACGCATAGCCGGTGAAATAATATAAGTAGTAATTACCACGCCCAGCGTAACGCAACCCCCAAATACCACCGAAGGCACCAACCCGATGGCCCGGGCCATAAACCCACTCTCGAAAGCCCCCAGCTCATTGGATGAACCCACAAACATAGAACTAACGGAAGCTACCCGCCCACGCATATCATCAGGCGTTTTTAATTGTAAAATCGTTTGCCGGATAATAATACTGATCCCATCCAACGCACCATTGATCAGCAAAGCAAATATCGACAGGTAAAAACTGGTGGAAAGACCAAAGAGTATAATCGTTAACCCAAAGCCGAAAATCGCTGCCAGCAGCTTAAGCCCGGGTTTGTTGGCCAGGGGTTTGTGTGCCAGTATAAACATGGTGACCAGGGCGCCTGCCGCCGGGGCAGACCGCAACAGTCCATAGCCCAGAGAACCCACATGCAGCACATCTGTGGCAAATGCCGGTAACATGGCTACCGCGCCACCAAATAATACGGCAAACATATCCAATGCCATCGCATTCAATA
The DNA here is from genome assembly GCF_036566945.1 of Chitinophaga sp. Classification (GTDB taxonomy): domain Bacteria; phylum Bacteroidota; class Bacteroidia; order Chitinophagales; family Chitinophagaceae; genus Chitinophaga. The sequence goes on from NZ_DATCVJ010000517.1 coordinate 1,731, forward strand.
CTACCTTGGTTTTCCAGACAAAACGCATCCCCTCTGTCAGCCCCGTTACAAAGCTTTCTCCCTTCGACTTATAGTAAATGGGCTTGGGCCTTATCTTAATTAAACTATACAACGGCGCAAAGAAGATAAACACCACCAGCAACATGGACCAGTGTACCCCAAACCAGTGAATAAACAATCCTCCCAGTGCAGGCCCCATTACCCCGCCTATCTGCCACGCAGAGCTGCTCCACGTAGAGGCGTTGGCGTATAATTCACGCGGCACCAGCAACGACATTAAGGTAAAGTTAGAAGGACTGGTAAAGGCTCTTACAATGCCCCCCATGAATACGAGCAGGTAGATCAGATTGAGTACCCAGTGCGTGGAAATGCCCACTACAGCCCGATCCCACGTAAGCAGGAATAATCCCGAACTAATAAAAATATAGGCGATTACACAGGTGAGCAACATGCCCCGTTTCTCCCGCTTATCCACCAAATGCCCTGCAAATGGTGATAGTAACACCGCCGGTATTACTTCCGACAAGCCTATCAATCCCAGTGAGAAGGGATCTTTCGAGATTTCATATACTTTCCATTCGATAATGGCAAACTGCATCGCCAGTGCAAATACAAGTGCAAAGCGGATAACAAGGTAATAATTGAATTCCGGAAAGCGTAGCGAAGCGTATGGGTCGTTCTTTTTCGGTGCCGTTGTGTCCAACCTGATGTGTTTTTTGCGAAGATACAAAATAGCGGTTAGCGGTTAGCTTTTAGCTTTTAGGAAATGCAGCGAATATCATCCTATGTCTATCTCCGCTGCATTTCCTAAAAGCTAAAAGCTAACGGCTAAAAGCTTTATATTTAATCTGCATAAATGCCGCAGAACTATGAAACTACATTCGATGATTTTCCAGGCTTTAATAGCGGTGTTGTTCCTGCAGTCCGCCTGTGCCGGCAGTGAGGCTAAAAAAGGACCAGCACCAGCGGCCCGCAAAGCGAAGCTGCAGCTGGTGACCGACAAGTTCATATCTCCCGTAAACATGGCAGTACCAGGGGATGGCTCCGGCAGGTTATTTTTTTGTCAGAAAGAAGGGAAAGTATGGATCGTACAGCAAAACAAACAACTGCCTACCCCTTTCCTGGATGTGAGTGGCGATATGATTTCCGTGAACCCCGGCTATGATGAAAGGGGACTACTGGGAATGGCTTTTCATCCTGAGTTCCGGAAGAATCACAAATTTTATGTGTACTACAGCGCTCCCTCAAAAAAGCAAGGCGTTAATCATATCAGCCGCCTGGTAGAATTTACCGTGGCTGCCGGCAACCCCAATATCGCCGATCCGACTACCCGCCGCGTATTGCTGGAAGTAGAGGAACCGCAGTCCAATCACAACGGCGGTCAGCTGCAATTCGGCCCCGATGGCTACCTGTATATAGGACTCGGTGATGGCGGCGGTGGTGGGGATAAACATGGTACTACCGGCAACGGGCAGGATCTGAACACCTTACTGGGTAAAATATTAAGAATAAATGTCGATGGCACACCCTATAAAGTGCCGGCAGATAATCCTTTCGTGAACCAGCCTAACGCCAGACCGGAGATATGGGCGTATGGTCTGCGTAACCCATGGCGCTTTTCGTTTGACAGGAAAAGCAAAATGCTGTTTGCCGGAGATGTGGGACAAGATAAGTATGAAGAAGTAGACATCATCATAAAAGGAGGCAATTATGGCTGGCGCATCCTGGAAGGCTTTCACGATTATAATGTACCTGCCGGCGCAGATAAATCACAGTTGATTGCACCTATCCACGAATACAGCCACGATCTGGGGATAAGTATCACCGGCGGCTATGTGTATCGCGGCAGCGCAATTCCATCATTGGGTAGGTCTCGGCCTCGACGGCGGCCCCGTACCCCCAGCCGTCCGCATGCTCATGCGCCGCACCGTACGGGCACCCACTGACACTGCCGTCGCGCCTGGCCAGGGCGGCGTCAGCTCCCGAACGTCTCCAGCAGCGTCGACCGCTCCGCGTCGGTGAGGTTGGTCG
>NZ_DATCVJ010000518.1:0-2314 GCF_036566945.1 Chitinophaga sp.
CACAAATCCGTAATTCGTAATTCGTAATTTCTACTTCGCTCCCGGCAGACAATGTGTCCGCAGATAATTTGTATATAAAGTAGACAGGTGCTCGAAAGTACCCTGCCCTTCAGAGATACTGTGGGTGCGGTTAGGATATGCCATGAACTGAAACTGCTTATTATATTTGATCAGTTCATTCAGCAGCATTTCCGCATTCTGATAATGTACGTTATCATCACCGGTACCATGAATATACAACAGGTTCCCTTTCAGGTTACGTGCATAGGTAATAGGCGATCCCTTTACAAAATCTTCGCGGTTTTCCTCCGGCAGGCCCATGTAGCGTTCCTGGTAAATGTTGTCATAGGTAAGCTGGTTACCAACTGCAGCGATCGCGATTCCTGTTTTGTAGATGTCGGGATATTGGAACATCAGGTTCAGCGTCATAGAGCCGCCGCCGCTCCAGCCCCATACTGCCGTACGTTCCGGATCAATAAACGGATATTTCTGCATCAGTGCTTTTGCTCCCATGGCCTGATCGCGGGCATTGATCAATCCTACTTTACGGTACACGCATTTGCGCCAGGTACGGCCTTTAGGCAAAGGTGTGCCCCGGTTATCCATGGTGATGTAAATGTATCCATCCGCCGCCATGTCGCCGTCATAGAGAAAGTTGCGCCCTGCTCCGATGGCATCCAACGACGTAGCACCAGCGGGTTCACCGTACACATAAAATACCACGGGGTATTTTTTAGCCGGATCAAAATTGGCGGGCTTACTCATCCAGCCGTCCATGGTAACGCCATCAACGGTCGTGATCCGGAAAAACTCCGGTTTGTTTGGGGCCGCTGCCGACTTGGTAATAGCATTCAGCACAGCATTGCTGCTGCTCTTATGCGCCGGCAGTTGCAAATTTTCACTGACAGGATAAGTATAGGCGTTGCTGAATTCATGAATCGCCCAGGCGCCGTAAGGAGAAATTTTATATTCATGGCTACCCGGCTCGTTGGCTGGTGTAATACGTTCTGCCTTGCCACCGCTTAACGCTACCTTATAAAGGTATTGTTGGGTAGGGTTTTCGGGAGAAGCTAAAAAATAGATGACGTTATTGGCTTCATCAATTTTAGCGATGCTGATTACATCATAGTTGCCTGGTGTCAGCAAAGTAGCCTTTCCGTCGTCTGTATTAATATTATACAGATGACGCCAGCCGTCCTGTTCACTCACCCAGATAAAGGATTTGCTGCCACGGATAAAATCCCAGCCGGCAATGTTATCATCGTCCCAGCGTGATTTTACATCTATCCAGGCGCTGTCAGTTTCTTCATACAGGGAGCGCACTTTACCGGTAGCCGCATCACACAACATCACTTTGCTATCGTTTTGTTTGCGGTTCAGCTGTTGAATGATCAGCGTGTTTTTACCAGGCACCCATTCCATGCGCGGAATGTAATGCTGCTGGTCATCGCCGGGAACCTGCATCCAGGTTGTTTTAGCAGTTTGTACATCTGCTACACCGATACGGCAGGCAGAAGGACGCTCTCCGGCTTTGGGATATTCTACCGGCACCGTAAAGGAGTAGATGGAATCGGTATTATCTATCATGAGGAAGTCGCGGATCCTGGTGGCATCAATCTGCCAGTAGGCGATGCTTTTGCCATCAGGGCTCCAGCGGAAGCCATCGCGGCAACCGAATTCTTCTTCATAGGCCCAATCGAAAGTACCATTAATGAAACGGCGGGTACCATCAGTGGTGATGGGCGTTACCGCACCGCTTTGCAGGTCTTCCACAAAAATGTTATGTCCGCTTACATAAGCCACTTTGCTCCCATCCGGAGAAAGTTTAGCGAACATCAGGGAAGATGCGGGTTGTGTTTTGCCCAGCTGTTGCAGCTTTCCGGTGGCTACATCCAGCACCCGGTAGTCGCCACGGGTTTCGTAGCGCCATACTTTTTTTGAATTGGTGTACAGCAGTACTTTTTTTTCATCTGCTGAAAAATAAAAATCCTTCAATGCAAGCCCCTGATAGGCGGATGCGGGGATTTTCACGGTGGGTGGTTCACCAGTTAAAGGGTTAGATTCTATACCTGCGGATGTTGCCTTGTAGTAAGACTGCCCATCGCGGCTCCATCTCATCCCTTTTCCGGGTTGTGCCTGCATGGGGAGGCAATACAGCGCGATTAAAACGAGGAGTAAAGTAAGTTTCTTCATCTAATAAGAATAATAATGTGCAATGGTAGCCAAATTATAAAAGAAAAAAAATGAACAATATGGGAATGGTAGTGTTAAAGTGCCGGGCGGTTAACTCCGGAAGATATTATTAATTTTATTT
>NZ_DATCVJ010000519.1:0-7833 GCF_036566945.1 Chitinophaga sp.
CCGCCACATTGATGGCGTTGATCGACCAGGCCCCGCCGGAAAAGCTGTCGGAACTGATCCGGCAGCAGGGGGAAAAGTTAACGGTACCTGACGCAGTGATTACTTCGGAGGTAGCCGCTAATATGCTGCAAACGATATTACAGGAAGACGGCCTTCCGGAACGCCGATTCCGGTGGTGGCGATATGCCGGCGCCGCTGCTGCTACGGTTTTGCTGGCCCTCGGCATTGCCTGGCTCATGAAAGATAAACATCCATCTCCCCTCATAAAAGCACCGGTGGCAGATATTGCACCCGGTAAAGAAAAAGCTACACTCACCCTCGGCGACGCCACCGTAATAGGGCTGGATACCGCCACCAACGGGACTATCAGCCAACAAGGCAATACCGCTGTGCAACTGGTCAACGGACAACTGGTGTATTCCGGCAGCAACGCCAACGCTGCGCTTACTTATAATACCATCAGCACCGGCAGGGGAAATCATTATAGCATGGTACTTTCCGATGGTACCAAAGTATGGCTCAACTCCGCGTCGTCGCTGCGTTTCCCGGTAGCTTTTTCCGGGAGTGAACGACAGGTAGCGGTTACGGGAGAAGTATACTTTGAAGTAGCCCCCGATGCCCGCAAACCATTCCAGGTACAAATGCCCCATAAAGGCAGCATCACGGTACTGGGCACCCACTTTAATGTGCATGCCTATGACGATGAAACGGAAATCACCACCACGCTGCTGGAAGGCGCTGTGAGCATTCATAAAGGAAGCGAGCAACAACTGCTGCGTCCCGGTCAACAGGCGGTCATCAGCGACCAACCCGGCATGAGCATCCGTAAAGCAACGGATCTGGGCGCGGTGATGGCCTGGAAAGACGGCTACTTCTGTTTTAATGATACCAACATCTATGCGCTGATGAAACAAATTGCCCGATGGTACGACGTGGACGTACGTTTTGAAGGAAAGATCACCGAGGATGGCTTCTCCGGAAAAATATCCAGAGATGTACCACTATCAAGGGTTTTACAAATATTGGAATTGAATGGAATCCATTTTAAAATAGCAGGAAGACAAATTACCGTTATGCCATAAACCAGCAGCCAAAAAGAAAGCCGGCAGTGTTCCCGCACCACCGGCCGTATTCAGGTAAGTTCAAACTAGTCGCTTAACTACTTATTATCTCACCTAAACCAAACAAATTTATGCTTTTAGGAGCTAAGTTCACTCCCCCCTTCCTTAAAAGGCCGGGAATCACCAAAATCATACTGGCCATGAGGCTTGCAGTCGTTTTACAACTGGCGCTTTGTTTACAGATCAGCGCCAAAACGTATTCACAGAAAATTTCTATCTCCACCTCCAACGCTTCTTTAAAAACAGTGTTGCGGGAAATAGAGGTACAGAGCGGGTACCAGTTTTTCTTTAAAGAGAAAGTACTAAAACTGGCCGGAACAGTAGACGCACATTTTACCAATGCCGATATCCGGGAAGTGCTGAACCAATGCTTAAAACCAAAAGGACTGACCTACGATATCGTAGATAAAATAGTGGTGATCCGGGAAGCCCCGGTAGCTGCGCCCATGGTAGCAGCGCCGCTATCCGAACTGAAAGGGATCATCAAAGATGAACAGGGCATTGCCCTTCCCGGCGCCAGCATCCGGCTGAAAGGCACCGCCAAAGGCACTTCTACCAATGCAGACGGACAGTTCACCCTTAGTCTTCCAGACAATAATGCGATCCTCGAAGTATCGTTTGTTGGATACGAAACGCAGGAAGTACCCGTGAATGGGCAATCTTCCATTACCATTATCCTCAAACGCCGGGAAATAAAAGGAGATGAAGTAGTGGTAGTAGGTTATGGTACACAGAAGAAATCACAACTGATCGGATCTGTATCACAGATCAGTGGCAAGGATATTAGTAACAGACCGGTATCTCAATTGTCACAGGCACTCACCGGACAAATGCCCGGCGTAACTGTGATCCAGCGCTCCGGAGCGCCCGGCACCGGCAACAACATACAAATCAGGGGCGTGGGATCCTTCGGCGCTTCTTCGGATGCATTGATACTCGTAGATGGTATTCCCGCCAACTCCTACAACGATGTAGACCCGAATGATGTGGAAAGCATTTCTGTGTTGAAAGACGCTTCCTCCGCCGCTATCTATGGCGCCAGAGCGGCCAACGGCGTAATCCTCATCACGACTAAAACCGGCAACTCTAAAAAACTGCGCATCAGTTTGAATAGCTATGTAGGTCAACAAAAAATTACCTCTACCCCTCAATTTGTCAACTCATGGGAATATGCTACCCTCATGAATGAGGCCCAGCCCGGATCTTATACGGATGAACAAATTCAGAAATTCAAAGACGGCAGCGACCCGGATAATTTCCCTAATGTGAATTATACCAATGCTTCCTTCAAAAAGAATTTTCTGCAAACAGGTCACAACCTCTCGCTCTCTAACGGGAACGACAAAACGCAGTATCTCATTTCGGCGGGTTATCTGGATCAGGACGGCGTAGTAAAAGGCAATAACTATAAAAGATACAATGCCCGTCTCAACCTGCAAACCAATATCAGTCAGCAACTGAAACTCACTACCCGCTTCGCAGTGATCCAGTCTAACCGCGAAGAACCCACCACACCCGCCACCCTGGATGCTACCAGCATGCAGGACATCATCTCTAACGTGATCAGATATACGCCAAATTATCCGATCCAGATGAGTAACGGCGACTGGGGCGCCGGCAGCGTGAACAAAGGAAATCCCGTGGCATGGCTTAACAGCGGCGCCTTCTATAAAAATCGTGGCACAGACCTGAACGGTAATATGCGCCTAGACTGGCAGGTGATACCGGACCTTAAATTGTCGCTCATCGGCGGCTACACCCAGTTCCAGGAACAAGGCAAAACATTCCTCGCTACGCAACGCATCAATCAAAATATATTCCTCGGCCCCTCCAACTTATCGCAGTTCTCCCGCTTTTCGGACTACCGCACCATTCAGGCGCTGGCTGAATACCGCAAACAACTGGGCAAACATGAAATAGGCGTACTCGGTGGCTATTCCTTCGAAGGATATCATGCAGATAGTTTATCTGCCGGCAGAAGTAATCTCCCCAGCAATGACCTGACCGTACTGGGTTTGGGAGATCCCGGCACGCAAACCAATAACAGCTCCGCCGGCGAATATGCCCTGAAATCTTTCTTCGGCAGATTTCAATATAACTATGGCAGAAAATACCTGTTTGAAGCCAACATGCGCTACGATGGGTCTTCCCGCTTTCCCGCCAATGATAAATATGCCTTCTTCCCTTCTATGGCAGTAGGCTGGCGCATCACAGAAGAAAGCTTCCTGAAAGACCGTATTCACTGGCTCGATGAACTGAAACTGAAAGCTTCTTACGGTACACTCGGCAATCAGAACATCGGTAACTACCCTTACCAGAACCTGCTGACTACCGGTTTCGATTACCCCATTGGCGGCGTAGCTACACCCGGCGCGGTAAGGACTACCATCAACGACTCTACGCTGCACTGGGAATCTACCCGTACCAAAGACCTGGGTCTCGATGCGACTTTCTTCAAACAAAGACTCAGCGTCAGCGTTACTTACTTCGACAGATATACGTATGATATCCTGGTAAGCCCCACCGCCAGCGTTTCCGGCGTATTGGGTGCTTCAGTAGGACAACAGAATTCCGGCAAACTGAAAAATACTGGTTGGGAATTTACCGCTACCCACCGCAACAGCATTGGAAAATTCAATTACAATGTAGGCGCCAACTTCAGCATTATCAATAACAAAGTACTGGATCTCGGTGTAGGCAATATTCATCAGGCCAATGGGCTCACGGGCAATGGCAGTAGCCTTTTCGTGGGCTATCCTATGAATCTTTATTACGGCTACGAAGCAGATGGTCTCTTTAAAGATGCCGACGATGTAGCTGCCTGGAAAGCACATAACGATATGACGGCGATCAGTCCCAATCCAAAACCGGGGGATATCCGCTATAAAGATATCAGCGGCCCTGATGGTAAACCGGATGGCAAAGTGACCGCCGACTACGACCGCAAAGTATTGGGTTCTACCATTCCCAAATATACCTATGGCATTACTTTAGGCGGCAACTATAAAGGCTTTGACCTGAACATCCTGTTGCAGGGCGTTTCTGGCGTAAACGGCTACCTGAACGGTTATGCAGGATGGGCTTTTTATCAGAACGGTAATGTGCAACGCTGGCAAATGGATGAAAGATGGACCGCAGACAATCCTAATCCGCAAGCGAAATATCCCCGTCTGGAACTTATCTCCAATCAGGGTACAGCCAACACGCTCACTTCTTCTTACTGGGTGCTGAATGGTTCCTATCTGCGCTTAAAAAATATACAGGTGGGTTATAGCTTCCCTAAAGAATTATTGCACAGGGCCAACATAGAAGGATTGCGTATCAGCTTCAGTGCAGAAAATCTCTACACCTGGAGCAACTACCGCACCGGCTGGGACCCGGAAGTAAATACCGGCGGGGCCTACTACCCTATCCTGGCGAATTACACTTTGGGACTGAATCTTAATTTTTAATGCTTGCAACTGCTGAAAAATGACGAAACAATATTCTTCTCTCTATAAATATCTTTTCCTGGTACTGCTATCCGGCGTCGGCAGCATGTCCTGTAAAAAAGAACTCGATAAATCACCGCTGAATAATTATTCCAATGATGCATTCTGGACCAGCGAACAAAATGCCATGCTGGCGCTGACCGGCGTATATCGCGGTAATATACAGATGCAGAAGGCCGCAGAATTTTCTGCTACCGACTGGTGGTCGTACTACGGTTTGCTATTCATCGAACTGGCCACCGATAATGCATACGACCGCCGGGGCGATAACTCCGTGATCAACCGTCTTGGTAACGGCACCATGACAGCCGATCTGACCATCCTCGGCGACTACTGGAATGCCAGTTACATTCGTATTGGCCGTTGTAATTATTTCCTGGAAAATGTAGGTAAAACACCGGTGAGCCCCGACAAATTAAAACGGATGACGGCAGAAGCCAGGTTCCTGCGTGCCTGTACTTATTTTTATATGTCGCAGTACTGGAAAGATGTGCCACTGGTTACTAAAACCCTTTCCCTGCAGGAAGCCAATACCGTTAGTAAAGCACCCAAAGCAGAGATAGTAGCGTTTGTGATCAATGAACTCAACGCCGCCATCACCGACCTGCCACAGTACAAAGATATACCAGTGTCGGAACGGGGCCGTGCCAGCAAACAGGCAGCCCTGGCGTTTCTTGGCAGACTTCAGTTATCTGAAAAGAAATATGCAGATGCCGCTGCTACTTATAAAAAAATCATCGACTTCAACGACAACAGCATCGATGCCAATTTTCAAAGTCTCTTTAACGGCACTAATGAAAACAGCAAAGAAATTATTTTTGCTACCCAGTACCTGCAGGACCTTTCGCCCAATGCCATGCTGCAACATATTTACCCGGCGACCACTGGTGGATGGCACCTGTACTGCCCACTCGGCAGCCTTGTAGAATCCTATGAATTTAAAGACGGTACACCGTTTTCTTTTACCGATCCTCAATACAATCCAGCGGATGTAACGGCTAACCGTGACCCAAGATTAAAATACACCGTGCTGTATAATAATCAACCTTTCAAAGGTATCCGCTACGTTACGCACCCGGATAGCACCAAATCAGCGGATCAGCTCACCACTACCAAACAGGCCACCCGTACAGGTTTTGGCATGGGTAAATTTAGCTACGAAGGATTTGCCGGCGGCGATTTGCAGAACTCCGGTATCGATCTGCCTATTATCCGTTATGCCGAAGTACTGCTCAGTTATCTCGAAGCTAAACTGGAAGCCGGCGACGCCATTGATCAGGGATTACTGGATGCCACGATTAATAAAATAAGAACACGCCCGGGCGTAAACATGCCCGCCATCACTATAACGGATGTGGCTACACTCCGTACCCTGCTACGCCGCGAAAGAAGAAATGAACTGGCCCTGGAAGGTATCCGTTACTGGGACCTGCTCAGATGGGGCAACGCAGCACAGGTATTGAAAGGTGATTTTTATGGGGCTTCCTTTCCGGGGGCGGTCAACCTGCGCAAGAACGGTTCCACCGTAGACGCTTACAGCCGCTGGTACGTAACCACCAAGGCTTTCAGAGCAGGCACCGATGAAAAATGGCCCATTCCGCAAAGAGAAACCAATATCAATCCAAATCTGAAGTAACTTGTGCCGTTGTATTCACTACGAAAATATTGACGAATGATATATACTTCCATCCTTAAGAAAATCAGCGGCGGTATGCTTTGTGGCCTGCTGACCTTAACAGCTGCCGCCCAGCAAAAGCCCAATATCATCATCATCTACGCCGATGATCTGGGTTATGGCGATGTGAGCTGTTATGGCATGAAAAAAATTAAAACGCCTAACATCGACAAGCTGGCTAAACAGGGCGTACGTTTCAGTAATGCATATGCTACTTCTGCTACGTGTACCCCTTCCCGTTTTGGTATCCTGACGGGCAAATATCCATGGCGCCAAAAAGGTACCGGGATTGCACCGGGAGATGCATCGCTCATTATACCTACCGATCACCGGACCTTGCCGGGCATGCTCAAAGATGCCGGCTACCAGACCGCTGCCATTGGCAAATGGCACCTGGGACTGGGCGGCAAAGAAGGAATCGACTGGAATAAATCCATTCAGCCCGGCCCGCTGGAAGTAGGCTTTACCTATTCTTTCATCATGCCCGCCACGCTTGATCGTGTACCCTGCGTATTTGTAGAAAACCATAACGTAGTGAATTTAGATCAGAACGATCCTATCACGGTCAACTATCAACATAAAATAGGTACAGATCCTACCGGTCTGGAAAACCCGGAAAAGCTGCGCATGCATCCGGATCCGCAGCAGGGACATAACCAAACCATCGTCGACAGCATCAGCCGCATTGGCTGGATGAGCGGCGGTAACAGCGCCCGCTGGAAAGATGCCGATATTGCCGGCACCATTACGCAGAAAGCAATTGGCTTCATCAGTAAAAATAAACAACAGCCTTTCTTCATATACTTTGCCAGTGGTGATATTCATGTGCCCCGTTATCCGCATAGCCAGTTCCGTGGCAAAAGCGGAATGGGCCTCCGCGGCGATGCTATTCTGCAGCTCGACTGGACGGTAGGACAAATCGTGAAAGCGCTCGACAGCCTGGGACTGACCAAAAACACTATGATCATTTTCTCCAGCGATAATGGCCCCGTGCTCAACGATGGATACCTGGATCAGGCAGTGGAACTGGCCGGCACACATCAACCTGGTGGCCCTTTACGTGGCGGCAAATACAGCGCTTTCGAAGCAGGTGCCAGGGTACCCTTTATTGTAAAATGGCCTGCCGGCGTAAAAGGAAACAATACCTCCAACACGCTTATCAGTCAGCTGGATCTCTTTGCTTCTTTTGCCCACCTCACCGGGCAATCGCTGCAAGCTGATGAAGCACCTGATAGTTTTGATATGCTGGATCAGTTACTGGGTAAGTCACGTAATAGCCGCCCCTGGCTGATTACACATGCAGGTACCTTATCGCTGATTTCCGGCGACTGGAAATATATCACCCCTTCCAAAGGACCTAAATTAGACCGTGCTGTAAATATTGAACTAGGGCATGATCTTGCGCCACAACTATATCAATTAAGTACAGATGTACATGAACAGAAAAATGTGGCGGAGCAGTATCCGGAGAAAGTGAAAGCACTGGCCACTCAACTGGAAGAAATAAAAAGTAAGCCACAGAGCCGGTAATAATAAAGAGCAAAAA
>NZ_DATCVJ010000520.1:0-3542 GCF_036566945.1 Chitinophaga sp.
TCTGGCTAATTTCAAAAATGCAGGTGGTACTGCTTTTATTTCGCAAACATATGATAAGGAAAAGTGGAAGAAAGCAGCGGATGCAGCGAAAGCAGTGATTGATCTTGGACAATATTCTTTATATAAAGATCCTTCCGGCGATGTGCTGAAATCCCTGCAGGGCATCTTTTCCCAGGCATGGAACAATGAGCAGATCTTTTCCCGGAAAAGTAACAGTCTGGGTACCTGGGATGTACACTGCACGCCCCGGCAAGCCGGCGGCTGGTGCGGTATCGCCGCTACACAGGAACAGGTGGATGCTTATTTTATGAAAGATGGAAAATCGATTCAGAACTCTCCATTGTATTCAGAAAAAGGATTTACCAATGTGGGCAATGTGAGTGTGTTTAATATGTATATAGACAGAGAGCCGCGTTTTTACAGGGATGTTACTTACCAGAACTGTATTTACCAGGGTGGTAATATGAGTAGTGCGGCAGCTATCAGCTTCTTTTTTTCTGGTCCTAACGGTAAAAACGGGCATCCTACAGATTGGTCAAAGACGGGATATCTCATCAGAAAAAATGTGGCGCCTCAAACCAATGCCGGCTCCGGTGGTACGGGTCAGCAACAGGAACGTCCTATTATTCTTTTCCGTTTGGCAGAGATCTATCTCAACTATGCGGAAGCATTAAATGAATACAGTCCGGGCAGCCCCGACATTCTCACTTATGTAAATCTCATTCGTCAGCGTGCCGGTATTCCTCAATATGGAGCAGGCGCCGATGGCTTGCCTGTGCCGGCCTCACAAGCGGAAGCCCGCGAAAAAATTCGTGCAGAGCGCCGCGTGGAACTGGCGTTTGAAACGCATCGCTGGTTCGATATCCGTCGCTGGAAAATTGCCGCCAGTGTGATGGGAGATGTGCATGGTATGAATATCAATAAAGATGGAAATGATTTCTTTGCGCGCGTAGTGTCGGCAACACACTTGTTCAGAGAAGCCAGCTACTGGTTCCCGATTAGTCAGTATGAAATGGATCGGGGTAAGATGATTGTTCAGAATCCAGGATGGTAGTATAAAAGAATTACGAATTACGAATTACGAATTTGTGGGGAGATCTCCGCGTTTACTATCTCCCCACAAATTCGTAATTCGTAATTCGTAATTCGTAATTCGTAATTCGTAATTCGTAATTTTTAAATCTGATCACTATGTATTTCAATAGATTTGCTGTTTTTGCCTGTTGTATTTTTTTACTGGGACTTTTTTCCTGTACAGATAAATTTGAATTGCCCGACCAGCCACTCTCTGCATATAACAAAGTATATATGCCGCTGGCGGTGAATAATCCCAAAGTATACGCGTTCGCGGTAGCTGATTCCGCGCAGGCCATGATTTACTCTGCCAGTTACGGCGGACAGGATTATCCGACCAGTGATATCCAGGTGACCTTTTCTTCCAATACCGCACTGGTAGATAGTTTTAACGCGGTTAACCACACTGCCTACCTGCCGATGCCGGATAAAAGTTATACGCTCAGCACCACTACCGGTACTATCCGTAAAGGGAGCCTTGGTACAGGCCCACTGACCATTGATGTAAAAACAAGTGGGGCCGGTAGCATCGATATTATGAAAGAGTACCTGTTGCCCGTGAGCATTGTGAGTGCTTCGGCCACCATCAATGAAAGTTTGCGTACTACTTTTTACAAAGTAAGAGCAGATTATCCGGTGTATGACCGCAGTAACTGGCAGGTGCTAAGCTTCTCTTCACAGGAGGCAAACGGAGAAGGCTCCGGTAATGGCAAGGTGATCAATGCTTTGGATAACAATAATGCTACCTATTGGCATAGCCAGTGGCAGGGCACCAGTCCTGGTCCCCCACACTTTTTTGTAATAGATATGGGAGAAGTGAAAACGCTGCATGGCTTTTCTTTCCTCGACAGGCAATCAGATAATGCCGGTAAACCACAGGATGTAGTGGTAGAAACCAGTATGGATAATATCACCTGGACAACGGCAGGTTCCTTTACCTTGGCCAATACGAAAGACCTGCAGCCAAAAGTGTTGTCTTCGTTTACGGATGCACGTTACTTCAGGATTACGATTCAAAACAGTTACAATGCCACTTATACACATCTGGCAGAACTGAACGCCTTTTAAGATTCATCGACTCATCAAAAATACAATAGCATGTTTCAATTATGAACTGACGTTACCGGGTGATTAATTCCTCATTATAAACCCTTTTGAAATTCCACACATGAAAAACAAATTTATGATCCTCCCGGCCATCGCATTATTAATGCTGGCCGGGGCATGTAAGAAATCCCTGATGAATGGCATGGACCCCAATGCCACCCCCGGTTTGAACGGCGCCAATGCTGTGCTGGCATTAAGCGACGTGAATACCACCGCTGACAATGCCATCAGCGGATTTAACAATACTTTTCTTATCACATCCGGCTCCCTGCAGTATTACAAGACGGCCATCAACAATTCCGAAAAAGATTATTTCTGGTGTCAGGCACTGGATATTCAGATGATGGAAGATGTGTATCTGCGCACTAAAACCACCGCGCATAGAACATTGATCTCGAATTTGCTGAATACATTCCTGATTCAGAACGCCGGTTCAGGCGGGCAGCAGGACTGGACCTGGAATGATTACAATGATGACCTGCTATGGGCCGGGCTGGCCTTTGCACGCGGTTATCAGATCACCGGCAATACTACTTATCTGAATCAGGCAGCCTATGCTTTTAACCTGACTTACAACAGGGGCTATGATCAGCAGTTGGGTGGCGGCATCTGGTGGGATGTGGCACACGCCAATAAATCAGGACTCAGCAACAATACGGCGGTGATGCTGGGTTGCTACCTCTATGAATTTACAAAGGACCCCGCTTACCTCACAAAAGCATCAGCAGTATACGACTGGATCTGGAACAACCTCTTTAATCACAGTTCCGGCGCCGTATATGAAAACAAACGCCCCGACGGCTCCCTGGAGATGTCGGATAACGTGTATAACAGCGGCGCATTTATCAGTGCCGCTACCCATCTTCACAGACTAACCGGCCGTGAATCCTTGTTTGATGACGCCAAAAAAGCGGTGGATTATGTCATCGCTAATAAAACGACCAATGGTATACTTTCCAAAGATCATCGCTATGGTACCTGGCAATCTGAGTTTGCACGGGGACTGGGCGAATTTGTACGCGACAATAACCTGTGGAGTACCTATTATACTTTCATGCGTCAGAATGCGGATGCTGCCTGGAATGCCCGTCGCACGGACCTGAATGTATCCTGGAATCAATGGACGGTGCCCACGCCCGCAGATAACGTTACCGCCACACTGGAATGCGTAAGTGCCGTGGTGATGTTGCAGGTAACGCCGGCCGCGCAACCCGGATTTACAGACGGCGCCACTTATCGCCTTACCCCTAAAATTAATGGCAGCAGTGCGCTGGACATCGTGGCCGCTGGCACGCAGAATGGGAGTCTTGCTGACATCTGGGGCTGGAACAATGGAGCGCATCAAAAGTTCCAGCTAGTAG
>NZ_DATCVJ010000521.1:0-1610 GCF_036566945.1 Chitinophaga sp.
AATGCCCTTATTTTCAACGATGCCGATGTTGGTCATCTTACTGCTAAAACCGGTTTGTGTAGGCAGCTGTTGACTTAACAGAAGGTCTTTGGTACGTTTGTTATAATAGTCTACTTCCACGCTGATCTTACCTTTCAGAAATCCCGCTTCCAGACCAAAATCAAACTGCCGGGTGGTTTCCCATTTCAGGTTGGGATTAGCCAGTTGTGTTTGGGTGTATCCGAGGATCTGTTTTTTACCGATGATATAACCGCTTACTGAACCCAGTGCTGGCAGAGAGGAATACGGAGGGATCGCCTGGTTACCGTTGTAACCATAGCTGGCACGAAGTTTCAGGTTATCAAATACATTCAGGTTTTTGATAAAAGGCTCTTCTTCCATGCGCCATGCAAAAGCTGCGGCGGGGAAGAAAGCGTATTTATGATTTTCGGCGAAGCGGGAAGCGCCGTCGGAACGACCTGTCAGGGTAAACAGGTATTTCTCCTTATAACTATAGTTAATCCTGCCCAGGAAGGAAACGATGGTAAACTGATCATACTGCGATCCTATGCGGAAAGTGGTTTGATCAGTAGCGCCGAGGCTATTGTATTGAAAGATGTCGGTAGCATATTTATCCGCAGCGGCGCTCAGCGTATCGGTCTTGGATGTTTGATACGTGGTACCGGCAAGGATGTTGATATGATGATCTTTTCCCAGTTGCTTATCGTAGGTCAGCGTGTTTTCACTCAGCCACATCAGTGTATTGCGGGCGGCGCCACTGGCCATTCCGCCTTTGCCGTCCAATGCACGTGTAGGCATACTGCCCGGTGTGTAGGTATCTTTCTTTACAAAATTCATTTCCGATCCGAAAACAGATTTGAAAGTAAGTCCCGGAATAATGTCCCACTGTACAAACAAGTTACCAATGATGTTATTACTGGTGTTGTTGTCCACTGGTAAAGTACCCTGTGCTACCGGGTTATCATATGTTTGCGGGTCATTTGGTTTCTTGCTGGCAAAAGTGCCATCGGCATTATATACCAGAGAAGCGGGATTGTAGGAGAGGGCCGACTGACCATAGTTCTGGCCGCCGAGTTGTACGGTGTTGTTCTTAATTTCTGAACGACCTATATTGAGAATGGTACCTACTTTTACATTCTTCTTTACGTACTTGTCCAGGTTTACCCTTAACTGATAACGCTTAAATCCGGAGTTGATGATAACACCATCCTGGTTAAGGTAGTTGGCAGATAAGAAGTAGTGATAAGTGTCTTTACCGCCGCTGGCACTCAAAGTGATATTCTGCATGGCGGCTACGCGGGAAACTTCCCGCTGCCAGTCGGTACCACGGCCCAGAGAGTCCGGATTGTTATACAATACGGGGCCACCATAGTCAAGTGAACTTTCGTTGGCCAGTTTTGCATAGTCGGAAGCACCCATCATATCAATATATTTAGGTACCTGCTGCCAGCCGTTGTAGATGTTCACATTGATTTTATCTTCTCCTGTTTTACCGGTTTTGGTAGTCACGATGATCACGCCGTTAGCGCCTCTGGCGCCGTAGATGGCCGTGGCGGAAGCGTCTTTCAATATCTGAATCGACTCAATATCCTCAGGGTTAATGAGGTTCA
>NZ_DATCVJ010000522.1:0-19476 GCF_036566945.1 Chitinophaga sp.
CGCAACCGCCTGGTGTTAAATGATATGCCACTGGGCACCGCCGCCGTGGAAATGGGCAGATGGTACGGCGTAAAAATTAATGTAGATAGTACTATTGCCAATAAATACAGGTATACCGCCACTTTCGAGAAAGAAACAGTAGAACAGGCATTGAAGGCCATGCAAGCCTCTGTGCCATTTAATTACAGAATTGTGAACAATGAAATATTTATCAGCCAATAATAAAGTAAGATGACAACTTATCAAGATCAACCACTTTCTAAACATTAAAAAAGGGAACGCCTGCGCGCTCCCTCCAGTTAAGTAAAGGAAACAGGGCTTTTGCCGGGCGTCTGTTTCCCATTATGGACATTAACCAACTAAATGTATGAAAAAAATCAGTCCACGGACTGCACAGATGGTGCATGCCGGCAGGAGTATTCTTTGTCGTGTTACCAAAATGACCATGTTGCTACTCCTGTTATGCTGTAGCATCCATGCCTTCGCCGCCAGGCCACGTCAAAACATCCGCTTATCCCTTCACCTGAAAAAAGTTCCGCTGACAAAGGTTTTCAGCGCCATTGAACAACAATCAAATCTGCGGTTTGTATACGGGAATAATATAATCCCAACAGACAAACGCATTTCCATTGATGTGGACAATGTAACGTTAACGGATGTATTAAAAGAAGTATTGCTGGGCACCGGACTTGGATTCAGCAGCACAGAAACCAACCTGGTGGTGATTAACCAGCAACCTGCCCCTGCAAAACAGGAACGCATCATCAAAGGAAAAGTATTTGATGAAGCACATAACCCCCTACCAGGCGTAACGGTGCTGTTTAAAAATATGCAGGCAGGTTATAACACCAATGCCAAAGGAGAATTTACCCTCGCGGTAACAGAAAGCAATCCCATACTAGTGATCAGCTGTATGGGGTTTATGCCTAAAACGGTGGAAGTGGGTAATCAGTCGTACCTGGAAATCATCCTTACGCCCAACATCTCCCTATTACAACAGGTAGTGGTAACCGGTTACCAAACTATTTCCAAAGAAAGAAGTGCCGGATCTTTTACTAAAGTAGATGGTACTCAGCTGCAGCAAAAATCTGTGAGCATGAACGTGGTAGACCGTTTGGAAGGACTGGTACCCGGTCTTGCTGTCAACAACAGTACCGGCGCAGATAAATTTCTGATCAGAGGGGTATCCAGCGTAAACGCCAGCAGAATGCCGCTGTTTGTAGTAGATAATGTACCCATGTCCAATGATTATATCACCAACTTTGTTAACCCCAACGATGTTGAAAGTGTTACTTTCCTGAAAGACGCTACCGCCGCCTCTATCTGGGGCGCCAACGCGGCCAACGGCGTAGTGGTGATTACCACCCGGAAAGGGAAGGATCAGAACCGCCGCATCAAAATGAATTACGACGGCTTCGTTTCTTTTAAAGGATTACCGGATTATGGCTATCAACATAAAATGAATGCCGGTCAGTTCATCAATGCTGCAAAAGAAGTGTTCAGCGCCACTGCGTATCCCTGGAAAACAGTCACCTCGCCGGGTGTAGCTGGTTCCGAGCCTATTGTATATCCGCATGAGCAGATATTATATGATCTGAATAATGGTGTGATTTCACAAGCCGTAGCAGATGCCCGTTTGGATTCACTGGCTGGGCTGAATAACCGCGATCAGATTAATCAATATCTGCAACAGCCTGCATTGCTCACAAATCATAGTTTATCTTTTACCGGTGGTAGCCAGTTTCATTCCTACTACGGTTCACTGGCCTATACGAATCAACAGAACAATGATAAGTCCGCGCTGAACCGGTATCAGATGAACCTGCGCCAGGATTTTGCTTTCAGCAAAAATGTAAAAGCGGATATGACGGTGAACCTGTCGCAACAGAAAAATACCCGCTTCATCATTCCTTCGCTGCCGGATCTGAATACATATTTACCTTATGCTATGCTGGCGGGGGCGGATGGTACGCCTTTGTCTCAGGCATATCTGAAAATGTATCAGCCCTACCGGCAAATGGCGGAAACAAAAAGTGCGCTCAATCTTGATTATATCCCGCTGAAGGAATCTGACTATACGAGCAACAATGCTGCTACTTCGGGCGCTGTAAGGGTAAATACGGGTTTGAATATTAAATTGTTGAAAGGGCTTACCTATGATGGCCGTTTTCAATACCAGCAGGTTAACAATAACGGCTATACGTTTTATGACCGGAAATCTTACCAGACCCGCTATGAACTGGTGCATTTTACACAGGCTCCCACTACACCCAACGCAAAGCCCACTTACTTTCTGCCTGAATCAGGCGGACAATACCAATCCTCCAATTCACAAAATATTTCCTGGACGGCGCGTAATCAGCTGATGTATGATAATACTTTTAAAGCGCATCAGCTCACCTTCCTCGCCGGCACGGAAGTACGTGGCGACCGGACCCGCGCTTTTTCTTCTACCCGCCGTGGATTTGATTTTCAGACCCAGACCTACAACGTGTATGATGAGAAATCTTTGCAGGTAAATGGCGTTAGTAATCCGGTAATTGGCACTAACAGTGCTACCAAAAGTACGCTGACGAGTGTACCCGTTTCCGTTAGTGAAATTGAAACCCGGTTTTTTTCACTGTATGCCAATGGCGCTTATACGTACAAACAACGGTACAACCTGAATGGTAGCATGCGTATGGATCAGTCCAATCTTTTTGGGACAGAGAAAAGCCAGCAATATAAACCCATTTGGTCGGCAGGTGCGGGCTGGATTATCAGTAATGAAGCCTTCTTTGCTATGAAGTCAGTGAACCGTTTAAACCTGCGTCTTACGTATGGTTTAGGTGGTAATGCGCCTTTGCCTGGTTCCGGTAGCTCTATGGATATTGTCATCGCAGAAACCAGTCCTTTGTTTAACGGCATGGGAATAGGCTATCGTCCTTTGTTACCGGGAAATAAAATGCTTACCTGGGAGCGTACCAAAATGCTGAATGCAGGTGTGGATTTCGATTTGTTTAATGGCCGCTTAAGTGGTGCCATTGATGTGTATCAGAAGAAAACGATAGACTTGCTGGGATCGCAGCCATTAGACAAAACAGCCGGCTGGTATTATGGATATGCCAACCTGGGAGATATGATGAACAAGGGGATTGATGTACAGCTCAACAGCCGTAATATAGCGCAGGGGCGCTTCTCCTGGAATACGTTGCTCACGCTGGGGTATAATAAAAACAAGGTGCTGAAGTTAAACCGTACCAGCCCGTTGACACCTTCCAACAAAGCAAACGTAGGATTTGTAGAAGGATATCCTGCCTACAGTTTCTTTGCGTACAAATGGGCCGGACTGGATGCTATGGGTGATCCGCAGGTAACTACTGCGAATGGTAAAACGGTGAAAAATATTTCAGGAGTTACGGCGGGCGATCTTAATAATGCCGGCGTATCACAGCCTGCCTGGTATGGCGGTATCACCAATAGTTTCCGCTACGGAAATTTTGATTTGTCTTTCCTCGTAATTTATAACCTGGGCTACCAGATGCGCAGAGATGTGAATACTTTCTATTCCGGCAGGCTCACGGCTAATATTCCGGCTTCTTTTGAGGATCGCTGGAAACAGCCGGGAGATGAAGCTAAAACAAATGTTCCTTCTTATGTAGCCTTGGGTACACAGGATAATGCCCGCAGGTCTACTGACCTCTACAACAGGGCCGATATCAATATTGTGAGCGCCGATTACATCAAACTGCGTGATCTCACACTGGCCTGGAACCTGCCTGCCCGCGTGGTAGATCATGCCGGCATGGAGAGTTTCCGCATCTACACACAGCTGAATAATGTGATGTTATGGAAGGCGAATAGCGATGGTATCGATCCGGAGTATTTCAGGCTGATGTATGCTACACGGGCGCCTGCCATGAAGCCTTTCTTTACCGTAGGTGTGAACGTCAGGTTTAAATAATTGTAAAAACCAAGTAACATGATTAACAAACAACTGATATATATAGCCGTAATGGCAGGTGGTATGATGATGGCGTCGTGTACCAAATTTCTGGATGTAACGCCCAAAGGGAAAGATACGCCGCGAACACTGGAGCAATATAACGGTTTGCTCAACAGCAGCAATCTGATCAACTACAGTGACGTGGCGCAAAACGCCGACGGTAGCTTTATTATTAAAGGCGGGGCCGATATGAGTGTGATGATGGGAGATGATATGATCACAGATTCTGTATACCTGTCGCAACTGGATCTTTCTTACCTGAACGGCTATACGTGGAAGAGTAACATCTATCAGGCGGATGCGGACGCTATAGAATGGGGTGCTTTTTACGGTCAGAACTATACGTATAATGTGATTGCTAATGATGTAATGGATGTTGCGGATGACAATCTGCAAAAGAAAAAACAATTATTGGCGGAAGCAAGAGTAGGTCGTGCTTTGATGCACTTCATGCTGTTAAATTATTTTGCAAAACCCTATGATCCGGCTACCGCAGCCACAGATCCGGGGGTACCATTGGTGACAACCGCCAATGCAGTGGCCTCCGGATTTAAAAGAGCGCGGGTACAGGAAGTGTATGATTTTGTGGTAAATGAACTGCTGTCCGCTATTCCAGACCTGCCGGAGATTACGCCTATGCGCTTGCGCATGGGCAAATCTGCCGGGAATTATATACTCGGACAGGTGTATTTAACCATGGGTAAATACGACCAGGCACTAATGGCTTTAGAACAATGCAAAACTGCGCTGGCTAATAGCGTGGTGCCTATTCAGTTCAACGATTATAATAAGCTAATGTCCACATGGACTTCTCCGGTGATGCCCAGCTTTGGCGCTTTTAATATGCCACAGTTATATGATAACCAGGAGAGTATTTATCTGAAACAGGTAAGTCTGTTGAATTTTATATTTTCAAATGCAGGTATGATCAGCCCGTCTGCCTCCGCAAAATTTGATCCGGCCGATCTGCGCCTGAAATTTTATTATGCGGCAGATTACTTCACCGGCGGTACCAAATTGCCTTATCCTTTGCATAATTCGCCATTTGGTATTAATATGGGCGCTTCCCTTCCCGGCCTGTACCTGATGCTGGCGGAATGTAAAGCACGCACCGGCGATCTGACCGGCGCCACTGCTGATCTGATTACGCTGCGCAGCAATCGCTTACCGGCTGCCAATGCAGGCGTGACCGCAACGACCAAAGATGACCTGATACGCTTCGTGATCGATGAACGCCTGCGTGAATATGCCTGTACCGGCATGCGCTGGTTCGATATGCGTCGCCTTTCCACTGATCCACTGTTTAAAAATGTAACCTATACCCATCAAATTGGTACAGCTACTTTTACCTTACCCAAAGAACGCTTAACCCTCAAAATACCACCTAAGATTTTGATGTTGAATCCGGGTATGGAAGACAATCCTTAATCATTGGCTTAAAAAAAAATCATGCATATGAATTATAAAAAGATAGCGGGCGCACTCATGCTCATGGCCAGTTCCCTGCATGCTGTCGCCCAGCAGGGGTATACGGTAAAGGCGGTATTGAAAAATACCGGCGACTCGAAATTTCTGCTGGCTTACATGGATGGTAAAAACTTTGTGATTGACAGTAACTACACCACCGAAAAAGGCACCATCCTTTTTAAAGGGACCGTAAGTCATCCGGTGTTATGTCATTTCGTTACGCGTAACCCGGCGCTGAGTATAAAAACCGATCACGGCGTCATTCCGGCACCGGGTCTGGAATTCTTTCTCTCCAACGATCCTATCCGCATTAGCGGCGACGCCAACGCTATTTACAAGGCAACCGTAAAAGGTAGCAAAGAGAATGACGAATGGAACAACATTAAAGCACAGGAAGCGGCCATTACAGACAAGAACTGGCAGTCCACACTCCAATTTCACCAGGATACCGTTGCGGCGCATCAGGCGGCATTAAAAGCCCAAAGCCGGGAACTAAGGGAACAGCTCAGCACGCAACAGGATCAGTTGCAAACAGCCTTTATCAAATCTCACCCTGGGTCACTGGTGAGTATGTATTTTTTGGCTAACATGGTGAACAGCCTTGATCTGGCAAAGTTGGAAACCACTTACAACCAGCTGGCTGCCACACATAAAACATCTGAATACGCTAAACGGATTGAAGATAAACTGGCCGCCAGCAAAGCTACCAGCATCGGCAAAACGGCTGTACCACTGAATAAAACAGACATCAACGGCCAGCCGGTAAACCTGCAGGCGTTGCAGGGGAAATATGTACTGCTCGATTTCTGGGGTAGCTGGTGCGGCCCTTGCCGTAATAGCCACCCGCATCTGAAAGAACTGTATAACCACTACAAAAGCGCAGGTTTTGAAATAGTAGGCATTGCACAGGAACAGGGCGAAGATGCGAGCAGCGTTTGGAAGAAAGCCATTGAAGAAGATGGTCTTCCCTGGATACAGGTACTTAACAACATCGGCATTGAAAAATTTGATGCCGTAAAAGCTTACGGTATCACCGCTTTTCCTACTAAAATTCTGTTGGATAAAGAAGGTAAAATTATAGGGAGATACGTAGGGCAGGAAGCAGAAGGATTAACAGAAAAATTAACCCGGATTTTTAAAAACTAGTACATGAAATATATTATTGCAATGGCTTCCCTGCTAACAGCCACGGGAGCGGCCGCGCAGGGAAACTATACCATTAAAGGAAAGATCAGCGGTTTAGATAAAGAAACAAAAGTGATGCTCAGCTATCGGGTGGATAAAACATCGGTAGAAGATTCTGCGATCACAAAAAATGGGGCTTTTGAAATAACAGGTACCATCAGTGAACCTGTCAACGCAACCCTCAAACTCAAAGCGCTGGACGATGACGGCATTTTCACGATTGAAAAAATGTTGTTTGCTGATAAACAGGAATTTTTCCTGGAGAAGGGTACTATCACCGTGAATGGTAATGGTGACCTGCATCATGCAGTCATCAAAGGCGGAGCAGCGCAAACAGATAATTTGTTATTACAGCAGCAGCTGAAACCGGTTACTGATCAGCTGGAGCCGTTAACGACATTCATGATGAAGCAATATCTGCAGAAAAATAATACTGCAGTAGATTCTATCCGGAAAATTTGTAAGCCTTTGTATCAAAAAGTAGAGGAAGGAGAGCTGGTGTTTATAAAAGCCCATCCGGCTTCTTTTGTTAGTTGGCATATGGTAAAAGAACGTAGCAGCATTATTAACCCGGATACCTTTGAGCCACTGTTCAACGGACTGGATGCACGTTTCCGTAATTCAGTGAAAGGGAAGGAGCTGGCCGCCAAGCTGGAAGTTGCCAAAAAAACAGCTATAGGTCATGCCGCATTGCCGTTTACACAGGCCGATACTACCGGTCAGGCCATTGCGTTGTCATCTCTCAAAGGCAAATATGTGCTGGTAGATTTCTGGGCCAGCTGGTGCGGCCCCTGCAGAGCAGAAAATCCAAATGTGCGCAAAGCTTATGCGCAATACCACGACAAAAACTTTGAGATCATCGCCATTTCGCTGGACGAGAAAAAAGCACCATGGATCAAAGCGATCAACGATGATCAGCTGCCATGGCTGCATGTGAGCGACCTGAAAGGCTGGAACAATGAAGTAGCTAAAGCTTATGGCGTTACCGCAGTACCACAAAATCTGTTGCTGGACCCTAATGGCGTGATTATCGCCAAAAATCTGCGGGGAGATAAGCTGGCGGCTAAGCTGGCAGAAGTATTAAAGTAAAGAATTACGAATTACGAATTACGAATTACGGAGTTGTGGGTAGATGGTAAACGCGAAGATCATCCGTTGTTTTCTACCCGCAACTCCGTAATTCGTGATTGGTAGGTCGTATTTCTCCTCACATCACCGGTGTTTTACCACCATCTACCGCGGTACTGGTGCCTGTAATGTATGCAGCAGCAGGGGAGGCCAGGAATGCCGCCAGCGCCGCAATTTCACGGGCTTCTCCAAATCTTTGCATAGGTATTTCTTTCAGCCATTCGGCTTCTATTACTTCGGTAGAAACATTTCTGGCAGCAGCACTGCTGTTGAATAATCCTTCCAGTCTTGCCGTGGAAGTAGAACCAGGCAGCACATTGTTAACAGTAATCCCATGTGGCGCCAGCTCTGTAGCCAGTGTTTTAGACCAGGCAGCTACTGCCCAGCGGGTGGTATTGGATACGCCCAGATTTTTTATCGGTGTTTTTACAGAGGTAGAAATAATATTAATAATGCGCCCAAATCCGGCGGTCATCATACCGGGTACCAACGCCTGTGCCAATGCCTGATTGCAGAGCAGGTGTTGTGAAAAGGCAGCAGTAAAAGCAGCGGCACTGGCCTCGATAATGGGACCTGCTGCCGGTCCGCCGGTATTATTAATGAGTATATGAACGGGTCCTTGTCCGGCTATCTCAGCTGCAACGGCCGTTACCTGGGCTACATCTGCAAAGTCGGCGATGGCATAACGGTGTTGCTGTCCATGCGCTGTACTTAGGGTAGGTAATACTTTTTTTAACCGGTCTTCGTTCCGGGCTAATAACACACAGGTGGCGCCCAATAACGCCAGTTCTTCTGCTGTAGCTAATCCTATGCCTTGCGAACTGCCGCACACCAGCGCTGTTTTTCCTTTCAATGAGAGGTCCATGGGATCTGTTTTGTGTACAATTTAGCGGATTTTTGTCTTACTCAGGATTATACTGATGTAGATGATTTTCAAGATTTTATTTTTCAGGATTTTACCGGATTAAAAAAGATTAGCGAAGAAAAATGCGGTTATCCACATTGGTCTTCGCTAATCTTTTTTTAATCCGGTAAAAACAAATCCGGAAAATCATCTACATCAGTATAATCCTGAGTAAGACAAAAACTCGCGTCTACACCCGCACGTAAATCTTACGCTTATCAAGTACATACCCTACCAGCCAGCAGGTGAGCATGAAGGCCAGTGAAAAGAGCAGTGAGCCAAACTTGCCGGGTGACAGTGGTTGAAAGATGATATTATTGATCCATTGATAAAGAGAGGTGCCGCCTACGGTAAACACGCCAAACAGGATGGCCATGATTTCCGATAGCAGGTAAAGGAACAGGGGGTTTTTACCGAATACCGTAAAAAAGCCGGTGCCTTTTGTGAAGCCAAGGATATCAATTACAAAAATGAGCAGTGATAAGAGGAACAGGTCTATACTTATTGTTAACAGTACATAAGAGCTGGTCCACAGTTTTTTGTTGATAGGAAATACGGTATTCCAGGCGTAGGCCAGGGCGAAGAGGACGACGCCGGCCATCACCATGCGCATGAGTCCAGGTTTGGTTCTGCCTTGTTGCTGTACAAAGAGGCCGGTATAATAACCTGCTACTACATTCACTACCGCAGGAATGGTGCTGAGTAAGCCTTCCGGATCAAAGGCAATGCCTTCGCCATGATACATATGGTTATCACCGAGTACCAGTTTATCCAGCAGGATGCCAGCGTTGCCGTTAATACCATATTGATCACCGGGAGTACCGCAATACCACATAATTGCCCAATAGCCCAGCAGGAACAGGGCGCTGACGCCCCATACCACTTTCTTAGAGCAGTAATGGATTAACAGAGAAGCGATACCATAACAAAGGGCAATACGTTGCAATACACCCAGGATACGGGTATGATCAAACGGTTTGAATTCGATGCCGTGATCGGTTTGTTGAACAAATGGAAACCAGTACATCAGGTATCCCAGCAGGAAAATAATCAGGGTGCGTTTGAAAATCTTTCCGAGCACCGCTGAATTTCCCAGTTGTTCATATTTTCTCATGCTGAAGCTCATGGCGTTGCCTACAGCAAAAAGAAAAGAAGGGAAAACGAGATCGGTGGGGGTCCAGCCATGCCAGGAAGCATGATCGAGTGGCCAGTATGTTCCACCTGTGCCGCCTGTATTCACTATGATCATGAAACAGACGGTCATGCCGCGGAATACATCCAGCGGTAAAAAGCGTTGAGAGCTTTGTGTCATTTCCCTTTAATTATTGGTTGATAAGATGGTAAGGAATGAAAAAGAGCGTTGAGCGCCTACAATATATACATCTAAAAATCAAAATCCAAATATGAAATCTCGAAGAAAAATGTATGAGCGGTTATAACGACCTCCCCGAAAGCTTAAAAATGATCCGGGTACAGCCGTTAACCAACTGGAAATATGGCGGGCGGCAACTGCCGATACCGCCCTGCATGTTATTTGGAGAATCCTCTTCCCAATACCTCATGTACTTCGTGAATCACCACAAAGGCCTCAGGGTCGGTGGCCTGTACCAGTGATTTCAGTCGCATCAGCTCCTGTTTACCAATGATTACATACAGCACTTCCTTGGGATCGTGTGTATAGGCGCCATGTCCGTGTAATACGGTGGCACCCCGTTTCATTTCGCCGGTGATTTTATTGGCAATGGCATCGGTATGGTTGGAAATGATGGTGATGGCCCGTTTGGTATTCAAGCCATCTACAATGTAGTCGACCGTTCTGGCGCCTATGTATACCGCAATGAAGGTGTACATGGTTTTTTCTATACCAATAATAAAGGAAGATGCCAGTATAACTACGATATCAAAAATGAGCATGGCGTTGCCCAGCGTCCAGCCCAGGTATTTATTAAACAACCGCGCTACAATGGCAGAGCCGCCGGTAGTACCCCCGGAAAGGAATACCAGTCCTATGCCTATACCCACGAGGAGGCCCGCAAAAATAGCTGCCAGTAAAGGGTTGGTGGTAACCGGTGTTAGTTTGTTTTCGGTGAGATATAGAAACAGCGAGCAAAAAAAGATGCCCAGGATCGTATATACCATGCTTCGTTTATCCAGTAGCTTATAACCGGCAACGATCAGGAAGGCGTTAATAATGAAGTTGGTAATACCAGGCGACCATCCCAGGTAGTAATAAGTCACGATGGTTACACCAATGACGCCACCCTCAGATAATTTGTTGGGGATAGCCAGGTAGTTGATGCCTGCTGCAAAGATCAGGGCACCCGCCATAATGAGTAAAATATTTTTCACATGCTCTTTCATGCCGCAAAAATATGAATTTGTCTTGGGGCAGGATTATACTGATTATACTGATTTCCCGGATTTGTTTTTGCAGGATTAAAAAAGATTAGCGAAGACCAATGTGGATAACCGCATTTTTCTTCGCTAATCTTTTTTAATCCGGTAAAATCCTGAAAAATAAAATCTGGAAAATCATCTAAATCAGTATAATCCTGCCCCAAGACAAAAAATCGAAAAAAAGTCTTTCAATAATTTGGAATTAATAAAACTCGATGTATATTTGTCTACCAATTCAGTAGACTAATAACATCTACCACTATAAGGGAAGCATCAGGCAAACGCTTCCGGCATCCTTTGATCCACCAGCAAGGTGTTGCTGCCATCATTATTGAAAAAACGTGTAAATAAAAATACACTATGAAAAGGCACACGCTGACTAGTGGAATGCGTTCCCACACGCATATAAAAGTGGTCAATACCACCTGTTCCCGTTACATTCAAACGGACCGCTTCTATAGCAGTGGCGGCTGTTGATGACAAAATCTTGCGTTCTGTAAGCTGTAAATAGAATGCCTGGTCAGGCATGCGGGGAGGGTATTTGCAAAAATTTATTGGTGGTAAATTTATCCGCAACATACTTACCCGCATCCCCCTGGCATTTTTCAACCGTGATCTTAATCGTTACCTCTCTCATTGCATTCAATATGAAAATAGATAGCCGCTGTTTAACGATGATTTACTGATGGTAGATCTGTGAAAACAGCGATAAAAGACAATATAACGTTTACGTATACACGATTTAAACCGGTATGCGAAACGGAACGGGATTCGTTACTATCCAATGAAATTAAACGATCGACTTCAGTTCAAAGGGGACGTTGCCTCAAACAATTCTGGTGGGTTTTGTCGGTGACGGCCCCCGAAAACTGAAGTATATCAAATGAACTATGACTGCTTCCAAACCAACCGTTATTTAAGACATTCATCCGGAAGCAGCCAGGCTACAAAAAAATAACGTGTACGCCTATACTTTTTTCGGAAAGCCTAATTATAATAGAAGGAACCACTTGTTTCCAGGTAAGGTCCCCAGTGCCAGCAAGTCCCGACACGTGTCGGGACTTCTATTTTATACCTCCTTTGCGGAGCAGGTTATGTAAGTAACGCAGGCACGCATAACATGCAACCTTTTTGAAAAATTATCACAAAGCAAACGACAAGTAGCTGGTAGCTGGTCAGGTAGAAGGATATGCAGCCGATGCTGTTGTCTGAAACCGGGGGCTGTCTGCTACCACAATAGTAGCAATAACCGCCTGTAAGCTGCCTGTAGTATTCTACCCAACTATATGTATCCTGTATTGACGGTTTATCATATATCCGTTTACGTTATTATTTTTCGTGTACCCATTATTGTTGTTCCCTTCATTTCCATCATACACGATAGCGCCGTTTCCTGCGTTCCATATATAATATACCTCGCCGCGTTTCCCATCTCCCGGAAAAAATATTTTAAAAAACCTTATGGAAAGTATTTCACTCCCTCATCTAATTAAAAAACAAATAACATGGACTCAACTAAGATCCCGGGGAATGAATTCCTCGACATTCTCTTCTATGGAAGGAATAAAGATTATGGGGCCTATGAACTCCGCAGTCGTTACGACAAGCGCGTTCGCAATGCCATCATAGGCACCGCTTCTATTATGTTAGTCATGATTGGTAGCTATGTGTTGAACAACACATTGATGGCTGCCGGAAATGAACATCGACCTCCGGTAGTAATAAAACCAACGGAGTTGGCAGCATTGGATATTCCGGAAGAAAAAAAGATTATTCCGCCGCCGCCAGCTGTTCAAAATACGCCACCACCGCTGGCTGCAAGCATCAAAGTTACAACGCCTGTAATAGTTGATGAAGACGTGCAGCCTGATGAAATGCCTCCAAAAAATGCTGACATGGTGGATAAGGTGATCGGTTTCAAAACAGCAGATGGCGTAGAAGGTGGTTCGGATATAGATCTGGGACCCGGTGAGTTGGGTGGAGGAGCCGGCGTTGTACAATCTGTAGCCGCAGCACCAGATGCCAATGGCCCTGTCACTACCGTTGAAATCATGCCGGAATTCCCGGGCGGAGAAGCCGCACTGGGAAAATATCTTAACAATAATATGAGATACCCACATGTGGCCCAGGAAAATGATATACAAGGAACTGTCTTTATTCAGTTTGTAGTGAACCGCGATGGTAGCATCACAGACGTAAAAACAGTAGGTGCCGCAAAAGGTGGTGGCCTGGAAGAAGAAGCAAAGCGTGTTGTCAGCAAAATGCCTAAGTGGAAACCCGGCAAACAAAACGGACAAAATGTAGCCGTGTACTTCAACCTCCCCATCCGGTTTGTATTAGGCCAGTAATTATACCTTATTAATTGTTGCTCCCATCAAATTCGTCATTCCTGTTTATCCGGCCTGCATCCATTTAACCTTGCGCATTCTAATCCTGATACCAGTCCCGGCTCACGTAAAAGTGGCCGGGATTGCCTTTTTTAGGTCATTTTATTTGATAATATTCAAACTTTCTGTATATATATCAAACAAAAATCAAAAAACTCAAAAATTAACGTAATAATTATTAATTTCACGACCGCTTAGTCTTCTTCTTTAGCACTATAAACGGATAATTAGTATGGAAGCGCCGGTAAATAATTCGCTGCAACAGTTCAAAAACCTCGTCGGTACCAAGTTTCAGCTGTATAATAGTCTCTTTACTTCACTACCTTTCCACCGGGTGGAAAAGACAGGTATCTTCCTGTCCCTGTTCCTGCTTCATTGCGAAGAAGGATATGCCAAAGGCAACAGTCCACAGGAAATTATGGACTCCTTTTTTCAGCAGTATACTACCTATACCGATGAAAAACAGAGAACTGATCTGCTGTTTCGCTTTGTGCAATATGCAGAAAGACAGGTGGTATTATTTGACGCACTCGAAGATGCTGCCTTCCGTAATATCCGCGACCTGCAAGGCACCGGCACCCTGCGCCACCTGCAGTCGGAAATAATACAGGAACAAGCCCAGGAGCAGCTGAAGGAGAAACTGAAAGATTTTTCCGTAAGACTCGTACTCACGGCTCACCCTACCCAGTTTTATCCCGGTGAAGTATTAGGCATCATCAATGACCTGTCTAAAGCACTCATCGATGAAAATACCAGCCAGGTAAATATGTACCTGCAGCAATTGGGCAAAACACCCTTCTTCAAAAAAGAAAAACCTACCCCATATGATGAAGCCATCAGCCTGGTGTGGTTCCTCGAAAATATATTTTATCAATCGGCCGGCCGTATCCTCTCTTCTATCCGGGCACAATTCCCCGGTGCGATCAGCAGCGATAACTCCCTGATCCGCATGGGCTTCTGGCCTGGCGGCGACCGGGATGGTAACCCCTTTGTAAAAGCCCCTACTACCATCGAAGTAGCGGCTGCACTGCGTTCTTCCGTGATGAAATGCTATTTCCGCGAAGTACGTAACCTGCGCCGCCGCCTTACCTTTAAAGGAGTAGAGAATGTAGTGGCTGCACTGGAATCTAAATTATCCCGCAACCTCTTTATTCCCGGGCACAAAGCCGATATCAGCCGCCAGGAAATCCTCGATACGTTATCGGGTATACGCAATACCATCATCGCCGATCACAACGGCCTGTTTGTACACCTGGTGGAAAATCTGATCAGTAAAGTTGAAATATTCGGACTGTTCTTTGCCTCCCTGGATATCCGCCAGGACAGCTCTATACATGAAGCCGTGCTGGAAGCGGTGGCTACCAAAACCAGCGCATTGCCGGATAACTATACCTCGCTGGACGACAACGCAAAAATCGACGCCCTGCTAAATATCGCGGCGGCAATAGATCCGATGGTACTGGAAAATCCATTACACCAGGATACTTTGCAAACCATTGCCGGCATCAAACAAATACAGGCGGCCAACGGCGAAGAAGGATGTAATCGTTATATTATCAGTCACAGTACCAGCGTACTCAATGTGATGGAAGTATACGGTATGTTCCTGCTCAGTGGCTGGAAGAAAGAAGAAATGACAGTAGACATTGTGCCGTTGTTTGAAACGATCGATGACCTTCGTCATGCCGGACAGGTGATGAAGCTGCTGTATGAAAATAAAGACTACCGGGAGCATCTGCGCCGCCGCCAGTGTAAACAAACGATTATGCTGGGCTTCTCAGATGGTACCAAAGATGGTGGTTACCTGATGGCCAACTGGAGCATCTACAAAGCAAAAGAAGAGCTGACCAAGATCTCCAAAGAATACGGTATCAACGTGGTGTTCTTCGACGGCAGGGGAGGGCCTCCGGCTCGTGGTGGTGGAAAAACGCACCAGTTCTATGCTTCCATGGGTAGAAATATTGCCAATAAAGAAATTCAACAAACGATACAGGGGCAAACCATCAGCTCTAACTTTGGTACCGTGGATGCAGCACAGTTCAATATGGAACAGCTGATTCATGCCGGTATCAGCAATGAACTGTTTTCCTCCCGGGATGTAACGTTGACCAAAGCAGAAGAAGACCTGCTGCAATTACTGGCAGATGAAGGGTATAAGTCTTACAATAAATTAAAAACACATCCGCACTTCCTGGCTTACCTGGATCATGCCAGTCCGCTGCGTTACTACGCGGAAGCCAATATCGGCAGCCGTCCCAGCAAACGGAACGCTTCTGCCAAACTCAATCTCAACGATCTGAGGGCAGTGCCTTATGTAGGCGCCTGGAGTCAGTTGAAACAGAATGTACCGGGCTATTACGGTGTGGGCAGTGCATTGGAGCAACTGGACAAACAGGGCAAGTGGGAAGATGTTACCGCTTTGTATAAACATTCCCTGTTTTTCAGAACCTTGCTGGACAACTGTGAAATGGCGATGAAGAAAAGTTATTTCCCGCTCACCGCTTATCTGGCCAAACATCCGCAATATGGCGAAGTATGGCAGATGATCAACGGAGAATTTGAACTCGCGAAGAAATACCTGCTCCGGCTCACGAATGAGTCTGAGCTGATGGGAGGCAGCCCTATTGACCTGCTTTCCATACAGATGAGGGAGCGGATTGTGCTGCCGTTGCTGACGACCCAGCAATATGCGCTGACCCGTATCCGCGAGCTGGATTCACACGCCGACAACGGCCATGGCAGAGAAACCTACGAAAAGCTCATCATGCGTTGCTCTTTCGGTATTATCAACGCGGGCAGAAACTCTGCGTAGAAAGAATTACGAATTACGAATTACGAATTACGGAGTTGTGGGAAGATGGTAAACGCGGTGGTCATCCGCTATTATCTCACCACAACTCCGTAATTCGTAATTCGTAATTCGTAATTCTTATTTCGTAATTCTTCCATACTTTTACACCTCCTTAAGTAACTTCTCTATATATGGCAAACAGCTTATATGACTTTGGAATGATTGGCCTCGGCGTAATGGGTAGAAACCTGTTACTGAATATGGCAGATCATGGCTTTTCCGTTATCGGCTTTGATAAAGACGCTGCCAAGAACAGCGCACTGGAAGCAGCCGCCACCCCAGGTACTACCGTTAAAGGCGTAGCAGAGCTGGCCACTATGGTACAGTTGCTGGAACGTCCGCGCAAATTGATGATGCTGGTACCAGCAGGTCAACCGGTAGACGATGTCATCGCATCTTTGTTGCCGCTGCTGGAGCAGGGCGACGTGGTGATAGATGGTGGTAACTCCCACTACACCGACACTTTACGTCGGGTGCAGGAACTCCGTCCAAAAGGTATCCACTTCATGGGTATGGGTGTTTCCGGTGGTGAGCAGGGCGCCCGTACAGGCCCCAGCATTATGCCCGGAGGCGACCTCGATGCGTATGCCAAGGTGAAACCTATGCTGGAAGCAATTGCAGCTAAAGTAAAAGACGTTCCCTGCGTAGCATATCTCGGTAAAGAAGGCGCAGGCCATTATGTAAAAATGGTACACAATGGTATTGAATATGCCATTATGCAGTTGATCAGTGAAAGCTATGCCTTGTTACAAGCCGGCGCCGGACTGAACAACGACCAGTTACATGAAGTGTTCAAAAGCTGGAACCAGGGCGCGTTACAGTCTTTCCTCGTAGAAATTACAGCAGACATTTTCCTGCAGAACGACGATAAAACAGACAAACGCCTGGTAGATGTGATCTCCGATAAAGCAGGTTCCAAAGGTACCGGCAAATGGACTTCACAGGATGCGATGGAACTCCCGGTAGCAGTACCCGTGATTGATACCGCTGTTGCCATGCGCACGCTCTCCGCTTATAAAGAGCAACGTTTGCAGGCAGCCGAACTGTATAAAGCACCGGAAAACTCCCTGCACGTTCCTGCCGAAATGTGGATCAAACAGGTACATGATGCCCTGTATTTCGCTACCATCCTGAGCTATGCACAGGGATTGGCGATGCTGCGTGAGGCTTCTAATGATCTGAAAATGGAAATTCCATTACCGGAAGTGGTGAAAGTATGGAGAGGCGGATGTATTATCCGTTCTACCCTGCTGGAAGTATTTACACAAGCTTACCAGAAAAATGCTGACCTGGGAAATATCCTGCTGGATGAAGGCGTAGCTTACCTGGTACAGTCAGTAGAAAGCAACACCCGGAGCGTAGTAGCACAGGCTGCCTCCGCAGGTGTGCCCGTAGCTGGCTTTATGTCTGCATTGTCTTATTTTGATGCTTTCCGTACCGGTCGTATGGCCACTAACCTGATACAGGCACAACGCGATTATTTTGGTGCGCATACTTATCAGCGTATTGATATGCCCGGCTCTTTTCACACAGAGTGGCAGCAACACTAAAAATATTCATCTTTAATTAAATTTATGCAGATCCATAAACGCCCTCCTGCTTCCATCCTCTTTATATTCGGAGGCAGTGGCGATTTAAACTACCGGAAACTAACGCCTGCGTTATACAATCTTTTTTTAGATGAGTGGATGCCTGAGCAGTTTGCAATTGCAGGTTTAGGCCGCAGCCCTTACACCAACGAAGATTATAATAAACATTTGTTGGAAGGGATCAGTAAGTTTTCCCGTCGGAAGGGCGAGCAGAATGGTCACTGGAAAGATTTCAGCAACCATGTTACTTATCTGCAGATGGATGCAGAAGATCCTGCTTCCTATAGCAAGATCACCGATTTTGTGACCGCGAAAGAAGCAGAATGGGGCGTACATCCTACCGTTATTTTTTACCTGGCAGTAGCACCACAACTGGTGCCTAATATCGCTACCCGTTTGGGTGAACTGAACCTTTGCTCGGATAAACATTGCACCCGCATTGTGGTAGAAAAACCTTTTGGTCATGACCTGCAAAGTGCACATGAACTGAATGAACTGCTGGCAAAGAAATTCACGGAAGAACAGATTTATCGTATAGATCACTATCTCGGTAAAGAAACAATTCAGAATATTCTGGCTTTCCGCTTTGCGAACGCATTGTTCGAACCCGTATGGAACCGCAACTATATCGACAATATTCAGATCACTGCTGCGGAAAGCGTAGGACTGGAAGGTCGTGGCGGCTACTACGAAAGAGCAGGCGCACTGCGCGACATGGTACAAAACCATATCCTGCAAATCATGTGTATCCTCGCCATGGAAGCACCGGTATCTTTCGATGCCAACGAAGTGCGTAACAAAAAAGTGGATGTATTGAATGCCATCCGTCGTATCACACCGGATAAGGTGCATGAATATGCGGTACGCGGACAATATTCTTCCGGCTGGATGAAAGGAGATAAAGTGCCTGGTTACCGCGAGGAGAAAGGCGTGGACCCTAAATCCAACATCGATACTTACGCCGCCGTTAAGTTTTATATCGACAACTGGCGCTGGCAGGGCGTTCCGATCTACGTACGTACCGGAAAATACCTGCACCAGAAAGCTACCAATATCATTATCACCTTTAAGGAGGCACCTCCTTATTCATTCCCGATGGAAGCTGCACAAACATGGCGCCCTAACAGGCTCACCATCAGCATTCAACCGGAAATGGATATCCGGATCCGCTTCCAGGCAAAACGTCCAGGACAAACCATGACACTGGATCCGGTAGATATGACCTTTAACTACGATGCCGCCAATGGCGAGCATGCCCCTGAAGCATATGAAACATTGCTGCTGGACGTAATGGAAGGCGATGCTACCCTGTTCATGCGTGGCGACCAGGTAGATGCCGCCTGGAAAGTGATTATGCCTATCCTGGAAACATGGGAAAACCGCACTCCGCAGGACTTCCCGAACTATGCACCAGATTCATGGGGCCCCGATGATGCAGATGCCCTCGTAGCCCGTGATGGTCATACCTGGATTAACTTACCTTCTAAATAAGAATTACGAATTACGAATTACGAATTACGGTTTTGTGCGAAGATCATCATACGCTTAGAACCGTAATTCGTAATTCGTAATTCGTAATTCCA
>NZ_DATCVJ010000523.1:0-1945 GCF_036566945.1 Chitinophaga sp.
TTACCGCAATCAGACTTTCGTAGTAATCGGCGGTTGCTTTATCGTCGCAGATAACGCGGGCATCATATTCCGGCAAACCAAATTTCACGGTGTACTTGCGGATCAGTTCTTCGGGGAGCGCGGGCAGGGTAGCCCTGATGCCGGCAATAAATTCGTCGGTGAGCCTGAAGGGGGCAAGGTCCGGCTCCGGGAAGTAACGGTAATCGTTGGCTTCCTCTTTAGAGCGCAGGGAAAAAGAGCTGCCATTGGAGGCGTCAAAGCTGCGGGTTTCCTGTACCAGGGTACCACCGGCTTCTATCAGGTCTATTTGTCTTTTTACTTCGTTATCTATGGCCCGCTTTACGTTGCGGATAGAATTCATGTTTTTTACTTCTACCTTGGTGCCCAGTGTAGTAGCTCCTTTCAGACGCACGGAGATGTTAGCATCACAGCGCATGCTCCCTTCTTCCATATTACCATCACAAACGCCCAGGTAACGCACCAGCCGCCGCATTTCAGTGAGGTAGGCATAAGCCTCATCGCTGTTGTGCATATCCGGCTCCGTCACGATTTCCACTAATGGAACGCCGGCGCGGTTATAATCTACATAGCTGTTATGCGGATCCTGGTCATGCAGGAGTTTGCCGGCATCTTCTTCGAGGTGAATGCGGTTCAACTGCACATTGCGGGTCCCCGCATCGGTGATAATGGTAATATAACCACCTTTACAAATAGGGGCGGTATGTTGTGAAACCTGGTAGCCTTTCGGAAGATCCGGGTAGAAATAATTCTTTCTGGCGAAGTAATTATCTTTCTCAATTTCGCAATGACAAGCCAAACCCAGTTTGATGGCATATTCAGCTGCCTTACGGTTCATACGGGGCAAAGTACCCGGATGCGCCATCGTAATAGGGCTGATATGCGTATTAGGTGCGCCGCCAAAAGCTGCGCTGTCGCTACAAAATAATTTACTTTCGGTAAGCAGCTGGGCGTGCACTTCCAGCCCTATCACTGTTTCATATTTGCTGTATATATCGCTCATATTCCATACTGATTCCCACAAATATATTCAAATAATACCGTGATTTCAGGCTATTTGGTGCCAATAAATCCCTAAATTGAGATAAGCAACAATTAAAAAAATCTTCCCTATGATCAGTAAGGCCCAGGCAAGTCAGCTTTATCAGGCGCAACAGGTTTATTTCGACTCTGGCGCCACTCTCCCGTATGCTTTCCGGAAAACGCAATTAAAACGGTTAAAAAAAGGAATACAAAAGTACGAGGAGAAGATCACGGCCGCTTTACACGCAGACCTGCACAAGCACCCCATGGAGGCTTACGGGAGTGAGATCGGATTTTTATATGAAGAAATAAGCTATATACTCGACGGACTTAAACAGTGGATGGAACCGGAAATAGTGACCTCCCCTTTTGTAACATACCCCAGCAGCAGCCGGGTGTACAAACAACCGCTGGGACTTACACTCATTATTGGCCCCTGGAACTATCCGTTTATGCTGCTCCTCAGCCCCTTGCTGGGCGCTATTGCGGGTGGTAATTGTGCTATTATTAAACCTTCGGAGATGGCCCCGCATACTGCCGCCGTGGTCGCCGACCTGATCAGGGATACTTTTGATCCGGCCTATATCACGGTCGTTGACGGCGATGGCGCAGAGATTATCCCCCTGCTCATGAGCTTCCGTTTTGACCATGTGTTTTTTACCGGCAGCATCCCTGTAGGTAAAAAGATTATGGAAATGGCGGTGCCACATCTCACGCCGGTAACACTGGAATTAGGTGGTAAATCACCTTGTGTGGTAGATGAAAAAGTAAATGTAACGGTAGCGGCTAAACGTATTGTATGGGGCAAGTTCTGGAACGCCGGTCAAACCTGCGTGGCGCCGGATTATTTACTCGTTCATCAGAACATAAAAGCAGAACTGGTGTCGGCGCTGAAGGCAGCCAT
>NZ_DATCVJ010000524.1:0-5592 GCF_036566945.1 Chitinophaga sp.
CAGGGCCACCAACGCAGCTGCGGAGTCTTTTAATGCCAAAATAAAGTCCTTCAGGAATGCACTCAGAGGTGTACGGGACGTAGAATTTTTTCTTTACAGATTGACTAAACTTTATGCTTAAAATTTCCACTAATCCCCCAACTTTTCAACTTGATCCTTGACTTTTCAAAACCTATCAGATAAATTGTGTATAAAAAATAGGCCGGAATGCTTTTGGATAAAGAATTCCGGCCTATTGTTGCCGAACCTGGATTCGAACCAAGACAAACAGAGTCAGAGTCTGTCGTACTACCGTTATACTATTCGGCAATAGTAAATCAGGACCGCAAAAGTAGAACTTTTCTAATAAATACCAAATTTTTATCCCATTTTCTTCCAAAAAACTGCAGTAAACCATTGACTGCCATACTTTCATCTCCCACTGAATTCCCGTTTCAGTTGCTTCTGTTATACTTGTACACGCAGCACAACCCTAAATCAAACACCCTCATAGATCCTGCCGGTCGGATCAATTATAAAAGTAAAATTATGTTATTATCACCCACCATGCCCGCCAATACCCCTGCCAGCACCTTCGGCGCGTTTATTTTCGCCGATCGCCGTAATCGCCTGCTGTTAGCCATCGCCGTTGCTACGGCGGCTATTAAGATGCTTGTATTCAAACATTTTTTTCCGTACCTGGATTTTACGTCAGATACCGGCTCCTACATGCAAACGGCCCTGCAAAACCTGGATCATAATATCTGGCCTATCGGCTACTCCAAATTTTTGTGGTTGTTCCACCAGGTGTCGCACTCGGAAACAGCCCTGGCAGTGCTGCAGTTAACCCTGCTGGAAGTGAGCGCCTGGTTCTTTTATTTCAGCATCGTGTATATTTTTCGCCCGGATAGCTACTTCCGGTACGGCTTCTATGCCTTTCTGCTCATTAATCCGTTATTTCCTTTCCTGAGTAACTACTTTATTTCTGATGCGGTGTTTCTGTCGCTCGGACTTACCTGGATAACCCTGTTGTTATGGATGTTGCATAAACCTACTACGTTAATACTGGTGTTGCATGGGTTAGTGCTGGGACTTGCCTTTACGATTCGCTATAATGCCCTGTTTTACCCGTTTGTGGCGCTGATCCCGATATTGTTGTCCCGGTATAAGGTGTGGCAAAAAATCATGGCGTTGCTGCTGCCGATGGCGCTGATAGCTTCTTTTGTATTGTTTATCCGGCAGCGTTCCTATGAACATGCGGGTGTACGGGAGTTTTCTGTTTTCAGCGGCTGGCAGATGATGAATAATTCGATGTATATGTTACAATACAGGAAGCTGGATTCAACGGATGTGCCGCCGAAGTTTGCCGTTATGCACAAGCTGGTGTACCATTATTGTGATAATTTAAGGAGAAGTGAAAAAAAGAAGCATGTATGGGATGGATCTGTATTTATGTGGGACAATGAGGCACCGCAAAAATCGATGCTGAGAGATTACTGGGTTACCAATAAAGATAAAGACGCTTATACGGCCTGGGCTGCGCTGGCGCCACTGTTCCGGAGTTATGGGGAGTATACTATCCAAAAATATCCATGGGATTTTGCCCGTTACTACCTGTTGGAAAATGCAAAGTTGTATATGCTCCCCGAGCCGGAGGTATTAAATGCGTATAACCGCCCGTACATGGGTTCTGACCTCAATAATGTGAGTGCTTTTTTCAGAGATGGAAAAAAAGAGAAGCCGGAAAGTAAATACAACGACCTGCAAAGCACGCTGATGGCGTTGTTCCCTTCGCTGATCGTTATTTGTCATTTATTGTTTTTGGAAGAAACCATTAGATATCTGATCAAGAAAGGTATCCGGAAGTCCAGCCGCAAGTTTAACATTGCGCTGCTGCTCTGCTGGACTTTCATCCTTATCAATTTTGCTTTCAGCGTGCTGGCCGCGCCTATTGTATTGCGTTACCAGGTATTGCTGATTGTGTTATTACTGGGATACACGCTGCTGCTCACGGAAGTAACAGATATGCCGGCTACTTCACCGGAAGAGGCGGAGCTGGAGGAAGAGCGGCTGATGCTGGGCGTCTGAACGAAATGCAACGATAAAGATTTTTCGCAGTATCTTAACCCCAGGATGCGTGAACTAAAGTATCCGGTATATGATATTGTATGTCTTATGAAGAAGACAATAGTGCTTATTGGGAACGTCTGAGAAACGGCGATAAACAGGCGTTGTTTGCGTTGTATAACAACACTTATTCACATCTGCTGAGATTTGGATTGAAAATATGTGGCAGCGATGAACTGGTAAAAGACTGTATCACACAGCTGTTTTTGCAGTTATGGAGCCGGCACCAAAGCCTGCGCCCCGTTACTAATGTACCTGCTTATTTATTCACCGCCCTCAAAAGACAACTGCTGGACCAGCTGGCCTATCAGTCGAGGATTCATGCCGCTATTCACCGGATGACGGATAAAGACGCGGAAAGTGAATTGTCTTATGAAGAAATTATTATCCAGGTACAGCAGGATGAAGAACTGAAACACCGTTTGCAACTAGCCCTGAAAGCACTCACCCCCCGACAGATTGAACTGGTGCGGTTGAAATTTTTTGAAGGCCTGACCTATGAACAGATTGCTGCCCAAACCTCGCAAACCGTGAAAACGGCCTACAACACTATTTATGATGCCATCAAGGCACTTCGGAAAATGCTGAAATAAGGAGCTTTCCTTCTCCCGAAAAAAAAATAAAAAATCCTTAGGAAAAACGAAGCATTCTGCCGTCTGTATAATCAAAGGCATTACCTCCATGAATTTCCAGGAATACGAAGTCATCGATTTTGCATGTGATGAATCTTTTCAGCGCTATTGCCGGGAAGAACATGATAAGGATGTGTTGTTCTGGAACGACTGGCAGCGCCAGCATCCTGAAAAACAGGCGATGATCGCGGAAGCCCGCCACCTCGTGGCGTTATTGTCTGCCCGGCAGGGTGGCCGGTTAGAGCAGGCAAAGCATCTGGAAGATGGGATTGCCCGGTATGATCAGCTGCAACAGGCCCTGGGCGAGGAATCCGGACAGGATACTGCCCAACGGCGCTTCCCACGGGGCTTAAAATATGCCGCTGCCATCGGAGGCATCGCCTTGTTGGCAGGAGGTGCCGCGCTTTTTTATCAACACCGCACTGCCGGAAATGAGGTCGTGATCAACGCCGGTAAAGAGCCCCGCAAAACCGTAGTACTGCCGGACGGCTCTTCTATTGTTTTACGGGAGAATAGTACCGTGCAGTTGTCTCCCGGATTTAACCATGAAAACCGGCGGCTCACCCTCACCGGGGAAGCCTTCTTCGATGTCACCCAGAATGCACAGCATCCTTTTATTGTACATACTGCTACCGTAGATATTAAAGTATTAGGCACCGTTTTTAACGTCAGTGCCTATCGTAATCGTCAAACGGAAACGGCCTTGTTTAAAGGGAAGGTAGAAGTCACACTGGCCAATCGTCCCGGACAGAAAATTGTATTGCAACCAAATCAGAAATTAACAACAGACATTGCCAAACCTTTTGCAGTGGCCCCGCTGGACGCAGATCCGGTAAACCATAAAGCCAAAGAAATTGCCTGGGTAAGAAATCGCCTCGAAATAGAAAATGAACCACTGGAAATGATAGCGGGCAGGCTGGAGAAGTGGTATGGTATCCCCGTGAAATTTGCCGATGAAGAAGTGAAGGAGTACCGCTATTCCGGCACCTTCGAAAGCGAAACTATCCTCAAAGCACTGGATGCTTTGCAGTTATCTTATCCATTCAACTATAAAATGCGGAACGGAGAAATTATTATCAGTAAGTAGAATCATACATCAGCCAAAAATAAAGAAGGGGAAGTGCTGGAACACTTCCCCGGAAAAAGGTCAGAAAATGTCGGGATTGATCATTTACTAAACCAACACTAAGGTATGTTAAAACTTGTATTCCTGGAATGGAAGGGGAAACCTGTTCCCGCCGGCAAACTGCTGCTAACTATGAAATTGACAATCTTTCTTTTTTTGACCTGCCTGCAGGTGCAGGCTATTTGTTTTGCGCAGGAAACGATTACCCTGCAAGTGAAAGAAACAAGTATCAAACAACTGCTGAAAACTTTAGAGCATCAAACGGCCTACCGCTTTGTGTTTCACGATAAAACACTGCCGGAAAATAAAAAAGTGTCGGTAGCCGCAAAAGAAGCGACCCTCGATGCTGTACTCTCGCAAGCCTTTTCCGGTACCAACCTCGCCTATACGGTGAAGGAAGACGGACTCGTAGTCGTATACGCCCAAACACCCACCCCCACTACGGTAGCCGATAATATCACCATCACCGGCACCGTAAGAGGCATAGATAATCTGCCCCTGCCCGGTGTTACGGTAAGAGCTACCGGCACCACTGCCGGCACACTCACCCAGGTAGACGGTACCTATAAACTCACAGCCCCCGACAATGCAAAGTCACTGCAATTTTCCCTGATAGGCTATGTAAGCCAGGAAGTAGTAATCAGCAGCCGTCACGAAATCAATATTACCCTGATAGAAGATGTCAAGACGCTGAACGCAGTAACGGTAACCGGCTATACGAATTATGCGCGGGATAAATCTACCGCCGCCTCCGGCGTAGTAGGCGCCGATAAAATCACACAGGTACCCATGGCCAGCTTCGACCAGATCCTGCAGGGACGCGTGCCCGGCATGGTGGTCGCCGCCGGCTCCGGCCAACCCGGCAGCAGCGCCAAAGTAACTATCCGAGGTGTCGGCACCATTAACGGCAACTCCTCCGCCTTATACGTAATGGATGGTATTCCCATAGAAGCCGGCGTATTCCAGGGCATCAACCCCGAAGACATCGCGACTGTAACTGTACTGAAAGATGCTTCTGCAAAAGCATTGTACGGATCACGCGGCTCCAATGGCGTAATCGTCATCACTACTAAAAAAGGACAGTCAGGAAAAGTAGCCATCAGCTATAAATCGCAATACGGCTTTTCCAACATGACCACGCCGAAGTATGAAATGATGAACTCCAAAGAAATACTGCAGTTCCAGGAAGAAGTAGGGTTGGAAACCGGTGAAAGTAATGGACCCGGCTGGGATTATTCTCCCAAAAATCCTGACTATGCCAACTTAACACCCGAAGAACAACAGGAAGCCAATCATATACTCGATAGCTTAGGTAACATGAATACCGACTGGAGAAAAATTTTCCTGCAAACCGGAAAATTCCAGGAACAACAACTGAGCGCCAGCGGAGGTAATGATAATGTGAGATTTTATAGCTCAGTCAACTATTTTGATCAACAAGGTATTGCCAGAACTTCCGGACTAAAACGTTACTCCCTGAAAAATAATGTGGATTTCAACGTCGGCAAATTAACCGCCAACCTTAATATCGGTCTCGCTTATTCAGAGTCGTCCTTTATTCGGAATGAAGCCTCCAGTAGTGGTGAAAATACATTGGCCGCTGTATACTACGCCATGCCATATGAATACCCTTATGCGCCGGATGGTACGTTGATGACGCGTTACAACCGGGATGAATATCCTACGCTCGATCCACGCGAAGGCAGTAAAGCACTGGAAGCGATGCTG